>CAZADC010000246.1:0-1960 GCA_964483755.1 uncultured Planctomycetaceae bacterium
CGGTCGTGAAGAATTCCGCGCGATCGGCCGCGTCGGGGAAGGCGGCATGATATCGGTCGCGCCATGCCCGGCGGAACCCGTCCGCCGATGCGGCGCCGATCAGCGCCCAGACGCCGCCGCCGAAGCCCGCCCCGAACGACGACGCGGCGACCGCCCCGGCCTCACGGGCCGAGCGGGCCAGAAACGCCGTCTCCGACACCTGGTTGCCCAGCAGTTGCCCGGCGAGCTGCTGGGACAGGTCCGCCATGCGGCCGAAGCCGTCGAGGTTCCCCGCCGCCAGGAAGTCGCCCGCCAGCGGAATGATCTGCTCGCTCTCGCAGAGAAAGTGCTCGAATCGAGGCAGGAGCTCCCCGGCATCCGGGCGGGCAGCAAGGACGTCGCGAATCCGAGATGGCGCGTCAGGTCCGGACGCCACGCCCGCCGCAAGGTGCGGATCGTCGCGCCCCGTCGCCTCCCGCCACGCGGCCGCCGCCCTGTCCGCCCGGCGAGACGCCCGGTTGTACCTCTCGCGGGCCTGACCGGTCTTCTCGGCGAGGACGCCGCTGGCCGCCACCGCGAAAACGTATCCGTCGGGCAGGTCGACATGCCTCTCGAAGCGGACCGGACAGAACGCGTACTGACTCAGCCGCCCCGCCCGGCAGCAGAGGATCGCCGTGTGGTCCTCGCTCCCGCCGAACGTCCCCACGCCGCGGTCGCCCGTCAGCGGCCCGAAGGACTGACCGTTCTCGATCGTCCCGAGATACTCGGCCAGCCGCTCGGTCGAACGGACGTTCTCGCAATATTCGGGGCGTTCCGCCAGCCGGTTAACGTCGCGAAGGACGAGGAATGTGCCCGTCACCAGCGCGCTGGAGCTGCTCATCCCGGCGGCCGGGGGAAGATCGCTGGCGAAGGCGACGTCCGCGCCGGTGAGCGGACCGGCGAAGTTTCGCGCCACGCGGCGGGCGACGGTCATCGGATAGTTGGCCCACCCGTCGCCGACGACAAGCTCGGCGTCCAGCTCGAAGGCAAGGTGCTCGTCGCGGACGGCGTCGTGGACCGTCACGGTGCGGTCGGCCCGCGCGGCCGCGACGATGCAGAAGCCGCGCTCGGCCGCCGCGAGCAGGCTCCGCCCGCCGGCGTAGTCCGTATGCTTGCCGAGCACCTCGATGCGCCCGGGAACGAACCATGCGATGACGCGATCCGGCGGCGCTTCGGCGCGGGCTTCAAGCAGGGAATTCGTGGCGGCCGCGAAGAGCCGCGCCTTGTCCGCCGCGGCGCCCGCCGAGAGCCCGGCCTCGCGCAGGCGACGCGTCAGACCGGCTTCGTCTTGAAGCGCCGCGAGCGGGAGGCCCGTCGTCAAAGGCGGACCTCCGTCCCGGACAGCCGCTCCGCGACGGGGGCGATGTCCGCCCGGCTGGACAGGTCGAGCACGGGCAGTTCGTAGGTCAGCACGCGGAAGGTCTCGCCGAGCTCGTCAATGGCGTACTGGACAGCGTCGGTGATCTCCAGCTCGCCCCGCGCCGACAGCGGGATGCTGCGACAGGCCTCGAAGATGCTGGGGGCGAACCGCCAGCAGTTCATCGACACGCACACCGGGTCCGGCAGGGAGGCGATGGTCGCCTCGTCGGGCTTCTCGATGATCCGCCGCAGGTTGTCCTGCTCGTCGGCGGAGATGACGGCGAATTTCGTCAGGCGGTCGGGCGAGACGTTGCTCCCGGACATCATTCCCTCGCGCGTGAAGGCCGCCAGCCCGCAGCCGGACAACTCGCGCAGGCCCGACAGGGCCTCGACCGGGTAGTAGTTGTCCGAGTTCAGCACGACAAACGGATCGCCGTCGGCGAACGCCTCGGCCGAGGCGACGGCGTCGCCCGTCCCGCGGGGCGATTCCTGCACGGCGAACTCGACGCTCACCCGTTGCGGCGCCACATCGCGGTAGTAGTTGCGGATCTCCTTGTGCTCGGGACCGATCACCAGGCACACG
>CAZADC010000246.1:1970-6136 GCA_964483755.1 uncultured Planctomycetaceae bacterium
GAGGGCGCTGATGACGTAGTCCAGGAACGGGCGATCGATCGGGATCAGCGCCTTGACGCCCGTCTCGGCGACGGCGTCCTGCTCGCCGGTGACCGACGCCTCGCCGTCGGCCTTGCGCATCCGCGTGCCCAGCCCGCGGGCCAGGATCACCACCTTGTCCATCATTGCGTCGTCGCTCATTCGCCCTTCTCGCCTTCACTCTTGTCCTGGCTCTCGTCCTCGGTTCCCGCCGGCGGCGGCAGCGCCTTGAGGGACTGAACGTAGCGATAGTTCCTGCCCGGCTGGGCCTGCTTGGCGTCCGGCGCCTGCCACTCGACGACGAGGAAGCCCTGGCACTGCCCGAACCCGACCGGCCCGGGATCGACGAGGAAGGCGTTGGCGTTCTCGGTGTCGGCCGCGGCGTGGGAGACGGCGTTGACCGCCAGCGTGTCGGCGTCGATGCCCGCGGCCGCCAGCGTCGACACGGGCACGGCGATCTCGACGAACATCCGGTTCTCCTCCGCCCGGGCGGCAGCCCGCCAGGCGCCGTCCCATTCCAGGTCCGTGAAGCCCTTATCGGCGAGATTCGCCCTGCCCTCGAACCGCCCCCCGGCCACGGACACGCCGAACTGGAGCCCGACGTCCTGCTCGGCGTCGGTCAGGAAGACCTCGAAGTCGTCGTCCTCCCACGCCCTGGCGTCGTCGGAGCCCGTCTTGTCCGCCTTGAACGGGACCGGCTTGCCTTCCTTCTGCACGGCATCGCGGTGGAAGCCGAAGTAGATCGTCTCGTCGTCGCGGGCGATCCGCAGCGTCGGCCTGGGCGGCTGCGCCTGGGCGTTTCCGGCGAAGGGCGTCGCCGACGCCGCGCCCCAGGCCGGGTCGTCCAGCACGCCGTCGATCGCGATGAGCCCCACGGCGTGGGCACGGGCGCGAGCCCACCCGGCCGCGGCCGGCTCGCCCGCCGTCAGCCGGGTCGCGACGAATTCCTGCAGCGCCGCGAAGGCGCCCTCGGCGTCGGCCGCCTTGTCGAACGCCGCCGGATCGGACTTCGCGCGGGAGCGGAAGAAGGCGACCAGCACGTCCGCGGCATTGCGCGACGGCTCGCCGCCTTCATCCTTCGTGAGCGTCAGCAGCTCGCCGAGGACGTCCGCGTCCAGCGCGTCCACGAGCTGCTTCAGCGCCTCGACGTGCCCGGCCGCCTCTTCGCCCGCGGCCGTCTCGAGCTTCAGCGCGTGGATCAGCGGGCGGTTGCGCGTCCGCAGGTGCTCGCCGCCGAGCACCTGGTCCCGCAGGTCCTCGCCCCGCCACTTGACGGTCAGGTACTCGTTGCCGTTGATCTCGACGTATTCCAGCGCGATCGCGTGGGCGCCCTCGGTCAGGCGGACCTCGACCGGCTCCTTGCCCTCGGGGCTGACCGTCTCGCCGTCGATCGCCAGCGACACCTTGTCTTCCACGGTGAAGCTGAAGGTGTACTCGCCCGTCTCGGGCACGAGCAGCCTGCCGCTCCAGCGGACGCCGAGGTAGTCCGTGCGGTTGCCCGGATAGCCGAACTGGTGGTTCTCCCAGTGGAGGCGCTCGTCGACGCGATGGAAGTAGTGGTTCTTGAACTCGTGATCCCGGTAGTCGCCCCACAGGCCGGCGAGCACCACCTCGACCGGCCGGCCGTGGCGGAGCGCCCATTCGCTCGCGGCCGGGGCGTCGGCGTCCAGGCGCCCGGCGACGAACCGCCGCAGCCCAGCGAACGCGTCCGGCGAGCCGACCTTCTCGTTGAACGCAACGCGGTCGCGGTCCAGCCCGTCGCCCAGCAGCACCAGGAGCCCCTCGGCCGCGACGACCCGCCCGGGATGCTCCGCGTCAGTCAGCACATCGACCAGCGCCTCGGCGATGACGTCCCGCGCCGGCTGGGTCGGCTGGGTCGCGGCGACGGGCCGGGTCGCCTGCGTTGTGGCGATCGCCCCGTCCGGCGCGGCGCCCTCGTTTTCCTTGCCGGCCGCCTCGTCCGCCCCCTCCGCCTTCGCGGCAGCCTCCGCTTCCGCCTCGGCCTTCAACCGCTCCGCGACGCGCCATTTGAGCCGCGCGGACAGCGCCCGTGCGGCCGCGGCGCCGACCGCGTCGGGACGTTGGGCCAGCGCGGCGAACCGGTCGATCTCTGCGCCCTCGAACAGCCCGGCCGCATGCGCCGCCGCCTCGCCCAGCGCCGCGGACAGCTCCTCCGGAGAGTCGGATTCCAGGCGCGAGAGGATCGCCTCGGCGGTCTGCGGATCCCGAGCGTCGGCGAGGACGTCGGCCGCCTTGCCGGCGACGGGCGGCTCGCCCTCCCGCACCGCCTTGCGCAGGAAGATCCGCCCGACGTCACCGGCATCCAGGAGCTTGTCGACGGCGACCTGGACGGCCGCGGGGGACTCGGCTGCGAGCTGGCGCACCGCGAACGGCAGGCCCATCGCCTCCCGGCGCTGCTCCTTGAGGCGATAGTCCAGCTCGCGCAGACGCCGGGACGGTTCGCCGCGGCGGTAGCTGGACTGCAGATCGCGAACGAGGTCCAGCGCGTCGGAGAAGCGGGCGTCGGCCTGGAGAGCGAGCACCCGATCGAGGTCGCGCTCGAACGCCGCCGTCGAGGCGATCGCGAGGGTTGTCGCCGTCGTCGCCGTCGCCGGGGCGGCATCGGGCAAAGAGGCCGGTTCGGTCTCCGGCGCGGGCGCCGGGCGGGTAGCGGGCGCCGTCTCCGGCCGCGCGGGCGGGGTCGCAGGCGCGGGCGGCTCCTCCTCGCCGCATCCGCAGGCGGCGGTCAGCACGGCGGCGAGAAGCAAAGCCGTCAGGGCTCGATCTTTCATCATGTGGCGGGCCTTTCCTCGGCCGGATACGTGTCGGAATAGGTCTGCAGTGGTGGCACGGCTGTGCTGGTGGCACGGCCTTTCAGGCCGTGCTGAACAGGCCGAAAGCCTGTTCCACGTCTGCACTCGTGCTGAACAGGCTGAGAGTCTGCTCCACTTCTGTACTCGTAGCACGGCCTTCTAGGCCGTGCTGAACAGAGGCCGAAAGCCTGTTCCACCATCACGGACGCCGGGCAGTAAACCGGAATCGGCCGCGCCGTTCAAGGCGCGCGGCCGCTCTCTGCTTCTGGAACACCCCCCGCCCATACTTGTGCCGCACGCATGTGCCGCGCAGCCCGGGGTGCGCAAAGGAGCGGCGGGACGCCCGCGCCCGATCCTTCCGGGGCGGCGCCCCGCCGCAGCGGGTGATCTCGCCAGGAACGTCAGACCACGCCCTGCGCCTGCATCGCGGCGGCGACCTTCAGGAAGCCGGCGATGTTCGCTCCGCGGACGAGGTTGCCCTTCGTGGCGTACTCCTCGGCGGCGGTGGTGCACTGGTCGTAGATGGCGTTCATGATCTGCTTCAGACGGCTGTCGACCTCCTCGAACGTCCAGTCGAGGCGCATCGAGTTCTGGCACATCTCGAGCGCGCTGGTCGCGACGCCGCCGGCATTGGCCGCCTTGGCCGGACCGAAGGAGACGTTATTGTCGAGGAAGACGTCGACCGCCTCGGGGGTCGAGGGCATGTTCGCGCCCTCGCCGACCGCGACGCACCCGTTCTTGACGAGCGTCTGGGCGGCCTCACCGTCGATTTCGTTCTGCGTCGCCGAGGGCAGCGCCACGTCGCAGGGGACGGTCCAGATGCCCTGCCATCCCTCGTGGTACTCGGCCTCGGGATGCTCGTCGGCGTACTCGCGGATGCGCCCGCGCTCGATCTCCTTGATCCGCCGGACGGTGTCGAGATCGATGCCGCGCTCGTCGACGATGTACCCGCTGGAGTCGCTGAGGGCGATGACGCTGGCGCCGAGCTCCTGGCACTTCTGCGTGGCGTAGATCGCCACGTTGCCCGACCCGCTGATGACGACCTTGAGCCCCTTCCAGCTCATCCCGCGGTCCTCGAGCATCCGCGAGACGTAGTAGACCAGCCCGTAGCCCGTCGCCTCGGTGCGGACCAGCGAGCCGCCCCAGCCGATGCCCTTGCCGGTCAGAACGCCCGTGAAGGTGTCGGTGAGCTTCTTGTACTGTCCGAACATGTACCCGATCTCGCGCCCGCCGACGCCGATGTCGCCGGCCGGGACGTCGGTGTCCGGACCGATGTGGCGGAACAGCTCGCTCATGAAGCTCTGGCAGAAGCGCATGACCTCGTTGTCGCTCTTG
>CAZADC010000247.1:0-6126 GCA_964483755.1 uncultured Planctomycetaceae bacterium
ATCGGGTCGCTCGATCTCTGCACCTTCAGATTCCGTGTCCGTCCCTGCTCGTCGACGATGAACAGGACGTACACCTTGCCCGGCGCCCGCTTGCGCAGTTTGGCGTCGAGCGTCGGACCGGGCTGGTAGAGCACGCGGGGACGCTGGTCAAGATCGGCCATCGAGAAGATCGCGTCGCTCCCGTCTCCGGACGCCCCGGCGCCGCCGAGCTTGACGGCGAGATCGCCGCCCAGCCCGTCGCCGAAGCCCGGGTTGAGCGCCAGCTCGAGCTGATCCAGGCCGAGAAGCGGCGTCTGCTCGGCGAGCTCGGGGGGCTTCTCCTCGGGCTCGGGCTCCTCCTCGGGCTCCTCCTCGGGCGGCGGAGGCGGCGGCGGGGGCTCGGCCGTGCCGACCGAGCTGACGGTCATGTCCAGCGTCGGGGGCTCGCTGATCGACTGCATGACCGGCAGCACGAGGAACAGCGCGAGCGTCAGCGCCACCGCACCGCCGGCCGCCACGAGACGGTCGAACACGCGCCCGAGCAGGGAGACTGATCCGGGTTTTCGCCTCTTCCTCGCCATCAGTTCCTGGGTTTGTTGCTCGCGACGCTCACCTTCGCGGCGCCGGCGACCTTGGCTTCGTCGATCACGCGGACCAGCAGTCCGGACGGCGCGGCGGCGTCGGCCTTGACGATCACCGGCACGTCCTCCTTGCGAAGCATCCGCTTGACGAGGGGCTGGACGCCGGTAATGCCGATCTCCCGCCCGCCGTAGACGACCTCGCCCTTCGCCGTCAGCGCCAGGAGGATGCTGGTCTTCTCGAGCTGGACGGAGGACGCCGCCTGGGGTTTGTCCACTTCGACGCCGGTCTCCTCCACGAATGTCGTGGTCACGATGAAAAAGATCAGCAGGATGAACACGCAGTCCATCAGCGGGGAGATGTCGATCCCCGCCTCGTTGCTGTCGTCCGCCGCGCGGTTGCGAAATCGTCCCATCGTCAGCCTCCGCCTTATCTCGCGGCGCCCTGCGGGGCCGCCGTCTCCGCCACGTAGACACCCTCGCCGCACGGCCGGGCGACCGGGGCTTCGGGCTTCAGCGTGGCGTCGGTGTCTTCGATGAGCCGCCGGATGGTCTCGCGCCGGTCCGCCGGCGCCCTGCGGCGCGCGGTCCGCCTGTAGACCGCCTGGGTACAGACCGTTTCCAGGTGCGCCAGGAAGGCCTGGTACGCCTCGAACCTGCGGACCAGGTGGTAGCGCAGGAACAGGCCCGGCAGCGCGACCACGAGCCCTGTTTCCGTCGTGATCAGCGCCTCGGAGATGCCCGCTGCGATCATGCCCATGGTCTTCTCGCCGCCGGACCCGGACGACAGCGCCGAGAACGTCGCCAGCATGCCGATGACCGTCCCGAGCAGTCCCAGCAGCGGCGCGACGCCCACGCAAATCTTCATCAGGCGCAGCTCGCGCTCGAACGGGCGGACCTCGGCCGTGCGAAGCTCCTCGAAGTACAGCGCGGTCTCCTCGATCGACCCGCCGCCCGTCACGAAGTCCAGCAGAGCGCCGATGGGCCCCTTCCGCTCGGCCGGATGGTCAATCCATCGGCGCCAGGTCTTCTCCGGGACGGACCCGAAGCCCTTGCGGCGCAGCTTCACCAGCACCTTCAGCCCCACGGTGAACATGACCAGCGCCGTGGCGGCGATCGCCGGCATGCTCCAGCCGCCGGAGATCCATATGTTCACGGCCTGATTCCAGAATTCGCCGGATTGTCGCAGCATCGCGTCGATATTCATCATCCTGACTCCAAGCTCGCCGTATTCGCGCGGCGTCCGGTCTCACCCGTCGTTGATTCGTCACGCTTCCTGCATTACCGGGTCCCTGTCGCGGTCCCGCGCGTCCGTCTTGCCGGTCTTCGGCGGCGCCGGCTCGGCGGGGGTGTCCTGGTCCGCACCGGGGTCGGGCCCGCCCGAGGAGCGGCTCTTGCAGACCTGGTTGACGAATGCGACGCCGGTTTTCTCCATCTGGTCCACGATGCCCTTCGCCTTGCGGGAAAGGAACGCGTAGAGCAGCAGCGAGGGGATCGCCACGATCAGCCCGAACTCCGTGGTGATCAGCGCCTCGGAAATCCCGCCGGACAGCGTCTTCACGTCGCCCGAGCCGAAGACGGTGATCAGCTTGAACGTGTTGATGATGCCGGTAACCGTCCCGAGCAGTCCCAACAGCGGCGCGGCCGAGGCGCTCAGGGCGATGAAGGGGAGCAGGCGCTGGAGCTTGAGGCGCGTGGCGAGGACCTTCTCGTACATCACCTCTTCCATCAACTCACGCGGCTCGCGTATGTGCTCCACGCCCACGGCGAGCATCGAGCCCACGGGCCCGCGAATCCCCTCGACGATACGCCGGACGGCGGCGAAGTCGCGCCGCGCAATCGCCTTCAGCAGCTCCGTGACCCGCTTCTGCGACGGCTTGCGGACGAAGGAAAGGTGGATCCACTCGTAAAGGGCCATGAGCATCGCCGCGCCCGCCAGAATCATGATGGGAACCATCACCGGCCCGCCCTTGCGGATGTGCTCCCAGATTGTCTCCTCGGTGGACTCGACCTTGTGGGCGTTGCCCAGGGTCGGGTCGACCGGGAAGGTGCCCTTGCCGTCGGTAATGACGCTCTCGGCCGCGGCGACGTCGGCGGGGTCGTGGAACGCGATGACAGCCGGCTCGAGCGAACCGAGCCGCTGCTCGACCGCGCCGACGGACTCGCCGTCCTCGGAGCGGAAGACGCCCGCCGG
The DNA here is from genome assembly GCA_964483755.1 of uncultured Planctomycetaceae bacterium. Classification (GTDB taxonomy): domain Bacteria; phylum Planctomycetota; class Phycisphaerae; order SM23-33; family SM23-33; genus CAZADC01. The sequence continues at coordinate 2,752 of CAZADC010000247.1, forward strand.
TCCGACCAGGACGAACGTGCCCTCCTTCACCAGTCCGCCCGCATCGACGGCGCTTCCCTCGAAGCGCGCGCCCCCGAGCGCGTCGTGCAGCCGATCGAGCGAGGCGGTCACCAGCCCCGCCTGCACGCGGAAGACGTCCTCCTGTGACAGGCCGGTGTTCTCCAGCGCCAGCTTGGCGCCGTCCAACGGCTCGCGGTATCGCTGTACCTCGGCGATGTGCAGCCGCGACTCGAAGTTCCGGACGTACTCCCCCATCAGATTGGACAGATACGTCGATTCCTCCTTGCGCGACTTGATCTCGGTCCGAAGGTTGCCCAGGTCCAGCGTCGTGCTGTCCAACTGGCGGGAGGTCTCCCTGTACTCCTCGCGGGCGCGGGTCAGTTCGTCCTCGAGGGCGTTGAGTTTCCGGCTGAGCGGCAGCTTCTCCTCGACGACCCGCTCGCGCAGCCGGCTCAGCTCGTCAAGGCTCTCGGCGAGCTGGCGATGGACCTTGGCAGCGGCGTGGCCGAACGTCTCACCCGCGTCCGCCTGCCCGGTGGGCTGCGTCGCGGCAGGGCGCGTGGTTGGTCGTGTCGCCGGCGCCGTCGCCGGCCCGGCCGCGTGGACAAGCGAGATGCAGGCGACGCATGCGGCGATGATGGCGGGGTATTTCATCTTCACGTGGCATTCACCTTGCTATTCGATGTTGACCGGGACCTGCACGAAGGCGGCGACCTTCTCGTTCTGGAGTATCGCGATGGCGTCGGCGATCTGTTCCGCGGCGTCGTTCGCGGGTGTCCAGACCCACGCGTCCGGACCCGAACGCCCGACGCCGGCAATCTTCCCGTTCGCTCCGGCGTAGTAGCCGTGCCCGATGCCGAGATACATCGCGGTCACCTCGGCCGACGTTCCGTCCGGGAGGGTGCGGACCTCGCTGGCCAGCGTGATCTCGCCGTGGAACTTGTTGACTTCGTTGAGGATGCCGATGACGTTCTGGAAGCGCTCGCCCACCGACAGCTCGGTCTCGTCCGGCTTCTCGGGGATGCGCTGACTGAGCGGCTTGACGCGGTCGCGGATCGGCGCCGGAAGGCGCTTGAGAAGCCGGCGGGTCCGGGCCTCCATGACCGTCACCTTCTCGGCGAGCACGGACGAGACGGCCTTGAGCTTGTCGTTCTCCTCGGCCATCTCGCGGCGCTTCTTCTCGGCCTCGGCGATGTCCTCCGCCGCCTCGGCTGTCCTGTCGCGCAGGGACCTGATCTCCCGCTGGAGCAGGTCGATGCGCTCGTTGAGCATCTCCTTGGCGAGCTCGAGATCCCGCCTCTCGCGGGAGATGATGCGCTGCGTCTCGACCCACTTCTCCAGTGCGGCCCGGGTGTCGTCGACGTTGGCGTCATCCTTGTCCGCCGCAAGGGATCCGGCGACCAGCAGGCCGACGGCACAGGCCGCCAGCACCGCCGACAGCGCGGGGGACGTTCCGCTTCGCCGCCGGTCCGCCCGGACGGTGCGTCGATCCGTTCTGTGTCGATTCGTCACGTTCATGTTCGATCGGTTCCTTTCCCGCCCGCTCGCGGAGCTCCCGCCGCGGGATCGGCCGTCACCATTTCGCCTGGGCGCTCAGGCTGAATTCCATGCCCTCGCGGTAGGAGGACTTGACCTTGTCGCCGCTGATGTAGTCCGAGCGGTACACTTCCTGGATCTCGGGGTTCGTGAGATTCTTCGCCTGGAACTTGACGGTCCACACGTCGCCGAGCTTCTTGGACACGCTGACGTTGAGCTTTGCGTGCTCGGCCTTGTAGACGTTCGGGATATACTTGCCCTTGGACTGACCGGCCCCGGCGATCAGCGTGTCGCCCTGCACCGTGTAGAAGACCCCGAACTGGAGCCCGTAGCGCTCCCAGTCGTAGGTCAGGAACAGGTTGTACAGGTAATGCGGGGCGTTCATCATGTCCCGCGTCTTCATGGGCGCCTTGATGGTAGGCACCTTGAACTGGGCCGCTTCCTCCTTCGGAAGCGTGACCTCCGAGTCGATGATCGTCGCGTTCGCGCCGAGGGTCAGCCCGTTCATCGGGTCCCAGAACCGCCCCATCTGCTGGCGAACCTCGAACTCCCATCCCCGCAGCCATCCCTCAGGGTAGTTGGTGGGCGTGGTGTAGGCGAAGCCCTGTGCGGACTCGACCTTCTGGACGTATTCGATCGGGTCCGTGACGCTCTTGTAGAACCACGAGACCGACACCAGCCCGCCCTTGTAGGGGGCGTAGTCCAGGCGCAGGTCGTAGTTCTTCAGCGCGCTCATCTGCAGACCGGGGTTGCCGATGAACACGTCGCCGCCGAGGAATTCCATCTGCTGGATCGGGGTGAGCTCCTTGAACGTCTGCCGCGCGATGGTTTCGGTATAGGACCCGCGAAGCTTCACGTGCCTGATCGGCTTGAGCACGAAGCCGATCGCGGGGAGGGCGTCGGTCTGCTTGAAGGCCACGTCGGCCGCGCCGGGCGTCAGCTTGACCGCCTGCGACAGGTTGGGGGGGATCCAGGTGACGTTCTCCTCGGCGTCGATCTCGATCTCCAGCTCCGTGGTCTCGTGCCGAACCCCGCCGACGACCCTGAACCACGGGCAAAGCGGCACGTCCGCCATGTAGTACCACGCCGAGATATCCTGCCTCCCCTCGTAATCGACGTCGTAGAGGGACGGGGTGATCGGGTGATCCTCGCTGCCCCATACGGCAGTCCAGTAGTCCGACCAGGATCCCTGGTAGGTCGGTCCGGGATCGGTGAAGTTGCCGTACGACTCCTGGGCGTACCGGCGTTCGACGTGGTCGTCGAAGATCCCGAACTTCAGGTATCCCTTGTCCTCGCTCCACTGCTCGAACGGCAGCTTCACGTTGACGAAGTACTGGGAGCTTTCCTCGTCGATCTCCTTCCAGATGCGCTGGAGGTTGCCCAGGTTGGTGTTGGCGGCGGCCTTGTACTGATACCACGTGGCGGGGATCCACTTCTCGGGGTGCCAGAGCGCCCCGAACTGCCGCTTATCGGGCTGATCCATGCCCGCGGCGCTTCGGGCGACCGTCCAGTCCACCTCGGGCGAGAGGAACATGAACTTCTCCGGCAGGCCGACCGGGTCGATCGGAAGCACGTGATCGCCCCGAAGCTGGGCGGTCTGCGTGGTGCGCTCGGTGTACTGGAGCGTCTCGGTCCGCAGGTACGGGGCGGCGTCCAGCGGCGCCTCGTCGGGGGCGTAGTACTTCTCGGCGTACTTCTTGCCGCGGGTGTCCTCGGCGAGGGTGGCGCTGTACTGCGCCATCCGGGTGTACATGTACAGGAAGTCCACGCTGTGCCCCTCGCTCTCCACGCCGACGACGCCCAGCCCACCGCCCAACGTATGGTCACCCAGTTCTCGAT
>CAZADC010000248.1:0-6122 GCA_964483755.1 uncultured Planctomycetaceae bacterium
GATGAAGATCGTCGACCGGCTTCGCAGACGACTGACGCGGACGCTGACCGCCCCGTGGGACCAGCTGGGGCGGTGGGCGCGGTTCGCGCGCGTCCAGGTTCATCTCTGGACGTTCTGCATGCGCCGCCTGCGGGAGAACAATGCCCTGGCGATGAGCTCGGCGCTGTCGTTCCGGACGATCTTCGCGCTGGTGCCGGCGATCGTCCTCGCCGTCGTGGTGATGAAGACCCTCGCCGGCCCGGAGCGGACCCAGCGGGGGCTGCGCGAGTTCCTGACCTACAGCGGGCTCGAGCAGATCCAGGTGAGCATGCCGGCACGGGACGCCGAGCAGCCGACGGCGACCGCGCCCGCCGAGCCGACGACGCGACCCGACGCGGGGCGCGACGGATCGGACGGGGGCGAGAACGGCCGGCGCGACGTGACGATGGCGCAGATGATCGAGTCGCTCGTCATCCGCGTCGAGAAACGCCTTACGCTGCGCCGGCTGGGCCCCATCGGCGTGGCGCTGCTCGTGTGGACGGCGCTGACGCTGCTGATGACGCTCGAGCGCTCGCTGAACCGCATCTTTCAGGCGCCCCGTTCGCGATCACTGCTCCGTCGCGTGCTGGTGTACTGGTCGGTGCTGACGCTGGGACCGGTGGTGCTCATGCTTGCGGCCGTGCTGGGCGACCGGGCGACCGCGTGGGCCGAGACGGTGCCGGTGCTGTCCTGGATGGTGACCAGCTTCGGCGTGGTCGTGCCCGCGGCGCTCGGCATCCTGCTGGTCGGCAGCGTGTACACGCTCATGCCGAACACCCGCGTGCGGTTCCGCAACGCGGTGGGCGGGGCGGTGGTCGCCGTACCGCTGTGGATGCTCGCCAAGTGGGGCTTCTCGGTCTACGTCGAGCGCGTCGCCGCACAGAGTCTCTACGGCGCCCTGGCGCTGGTCCCGCTGTTCCTGCTGTGGGTCAACCTTTCGTGGTGGGTGCTGCTGTTCGGCGCGGAGCTCGCCCACGCGGCGGCCAACGTGTCGCGTCTGCTGTCGGCGCAGGTGGTCGAACGTACGCTGCTGACGCCGTGGCGCCTGCTGGCGGCGGCGCTGGTCGTGGCGCGGACCCAACGCGACGACGGCCGGGCCGCAGAGCCCGAGGCCGTGGCGAAGGCGCTCAACACGCCCGTCGAGGCGGCGGACCGCCTGCTCGGACGGCTGCACGACGAGGGACTGATCTACCGCGTCGAGCAGCGCGAGGACGCGGAGGACGGCCAGGCCGGGCGCGTGCTGGCCGTGCCGGCCGACCGGCTGGAGGTGGGACGGTTTCTCGACGTCGGCGTCCCGGACGAGCAGGGCTCAACCATGCCCGTGCGCGTCGGCAAGCTGGTGCGGGAGGTCCGCCGGCGATGCCAGTCGGGCATCGAGGGCATGACGCTCGCCGACCTGCTCAACGACGAGTGAGACGCCGGCCGGTCGCCTGGTCACCGGTCACCACGCGTGCGCCGAGATGCCTGGCCGCCGTGCGACGCACCCGCCGGACGCGCCGCGTTCCCTCGGCCGCGGGGCGTCGGCCCGCTTCATCCAGCCCTTCCATCGCTGCGCCGTACAACTCCTCAGCCGCCTCGAGATCGCCCGTCGCCTCGCGCAGGATCGCGAGATTGAACCGCAGCGCCGCGTTGTCCGGGTTCTTCGCCAACGCGGCGGCGAAAGCCCCGGCCGCCTCGGGAAAGCGAGACTCCCGCACGTAGCGCATGGCGTCGCTCACGTCGGCGTCCGGGACCGGAAGGAGCTGGGTTTCCGCATTGTGATAGACGGGCGAGACCATCTGTACGAACTCGGCCGCGCTCTCGGTGAGCAGCTCACGCAGGATGTCCCCGGCCGGGGGGACGTTCTCGGGGTCGTCCGCCCGCTGGAGCCCGAGCGGGCCACGCACGGCCGGGTCGGTCCGCGAGTCATACGACCGCCGCGTTTCGACGGTCACCTCCCGCCCGTCGCCCAACGGCACGCGGAAGGCGACCTCCGCCTTCGCCGTGCGGACGAGCGACTCGACCTCCACGTCATAGGTCGACCGCGTCCCGGCGTTCCACCGCTGGAGCGTGCGGGTGCTCCGCTCGTCGGCGACCTCCAGCGCCGCCCGGGCGGTGACCGAGTGCGTAGCGTCAGGAAGGAGCTCCTCCGCCATGCGCTGCTCCGTCGGGCCCCACGGGCGCTTGGCGAGCTGCTCGTCCAGCGCACGCTTGAGATGCACCGCGTAGGTGTCCGCGTCGTCGACCCCCCCGGCGGTGCATTCCCCGGCCGTCAGGCGCATGCCGAATTCCGGCGCGCCCGCGGCCGGCGGAAAGGCATAGGAGATCGCCACCGTCGGCGGGGGCGCACAGCCCGCCAGCAACGACCCCGCGACGGCGAGGCATCCCACGACGAACCGAGCTCGGGCCTGGTCCATGGCGCGTCTCCCTTTCGTTGAGCGGTCGCCTTATCGTACGCCCGCCGGTCCCGACGGACAACCGTCAGAGCGCCGACCGTCGAGGAGCGTTTCCGCACCGCCGGCGGTTCTGGTAAGCTCGACCCAACGTCGCGGCCGCCCGGACCGCGACGACAGGAGCTTCGACAATCCCGGCCGGCGCCGGAAAGGACAACATCATGAACATTCGACGTCCATCGATCCTCGTCATCGCCGCCTGCCTGATCGCGCTCGCGCCGATGGCGAGCGCCGCGGCCAAGCCCGCCGGCGACCGCGTGCTGATGCTCGTCGGCGGCGAGTTCAACGGCCAGGAGTTCTGGTTCCCGTATCTCGCCCTGCGGGCGACGGGCTACACGGTGGACGTGGCGTCCTACACGACCGAGCCGCTGGCGCCCGACAACGCCCGCGGCGACCGGGACAACGTGACCCCCGACCTGCTCATGAAGGACGTGGACCCGTCGCGGTACGTCGGGCTGGTCCTGCCGGGCGGGCGCGGCCCGGAGAAGCTCGAGAAGCACGCCGAGGCGCTGGAGATCTCCCGCGCGTTCATGAAGCGCGAGCGCCCTGTCGCGGCGATCTGCCACGGCCCGCGCCTGCTCGGACAGGCCGGCGCGCTGGAGGGGCGGATCGCCACCGGGTTGTGGATGATCGCCGACGAGCTGCCGGAATACTGGATGAGCGAGCGGCGCGGGGCGTACGTCGACGAGCCGGTGGTGATCGACCGCAACCTTATCACCAGCCGCTGGCCTCGGGACCTGGGCCCGTTCATGCGGGCGATGCTCCGCAAGCTCGCCGCAAACGGCGGCATTCCCCTGCCCGATACGGGCGCGCGGGTGCTGTTCCTCAACGCCGGCGCCGACGTCCATCTGCAATGGGGCATGATGCAATCCCTCGCCCCGCAGAACCTCGACGTCACGCAGGTTCGCGTCAAGCCCGGACGGGCGGACAAGGCGAAGCTGCCGGACGGGAAGTTCGATCTGCTCGTGATCGCACCGGACGCAACGTTCGCCGAGGCCGCGAAGGACGTGGAGAGACTCCACGGACTGCTTTCGCACTTTGCCGACAAGGGTCCGCAGCGGATCGTGCGGATCGGCGAGGACCACTCGGTCCGCATCGAGCCCTCCCCCGAATCGAAGGCCGAGCGAAAGGCCGGGAGCGTCGATGCGGCCTTGCGCGCAGTGGCCGACCTCGCCCACCGGCACGGCGCGGTGCGCGCCGAGCAGCGCGAGGCGGAGCCCGCGACGGCGGCGATCGCGCTGATGCCTTCCTTCGACGGTCGGGTCGCGGCCGCCGCGATGGCGCTGCTCGAATACGAGGGGCGCCGCGTCGCGGTCATCGGCCCCGAAGCCGGCTGGGTCCGCGGGCAGGCGGGCCTGCCGTTCCACACCGACGGCACCTACGTCGATCCGCCCCCGCTCGCCGACGGCGCCGTGATCGTCGCGCCCGGCGGCGTGTGGGGCAAGTGCGACGCCGACGCGACGCGACTGAAATGGCTGACGGCCCGTCACGAGGCCGGCGACGTCCTGCTCGCCGTCGGAATGGACTCCCGCCGCCTGGCGAACTTCTCCGACGCGTTCAAGGGCAAACCGTTCGCCTCGACGGCGCAGGCGGCGTGGTTCATGCACCCGGCGCGGTACGTGGACGCCCCGGCCGTCGCGAGCGCCGAACGGCTCGTCACCGCCCGCGGCGCCGACGCCCTGCCGGAGGCGATGAAGCTCCTCCTCGACGAGATCACCACCGACGCGAAGGACTGACGGCGCGCCTTGGCGGCCCGTATCGGGGGCGCCGACGCCCCACGCCCGGCGCCCGGTTGTCCCGCCGGCCCCTCCTTGCCCCCGAGGCGTCGGACGTCTATCGTGACGCCTTCGGATTGGCCGACGGACACGAACACCAAGGAGTACCCGATGCCCAAGATCGCTTTCCTCGGCGCCGGGAGCACGGTCTTCGCCAAGAACGTGCTAGGCGACGTCATGCTCACGCCCGCGCTTCGCGACGCCCACATCGCCCTCTACGACATCGACGGCGCCCGCCTGAAAGAGTCGAAGGCGATGCTGGAAACGCTCAACGACAACGTCAACGACCGACGCGCGAAGATCACCGCACACCACGGCGTCCGCTCCCGCAAGACCGCCCTGCGCGGCGCCGACTACGTCGTCAACGCCGTGCAGGTCGGCGGATACGAGCCGGCCACCGTGACCGACTTCGAGATCCCGAAAAAGTACGGGCTGCGCCAGACCATCGGCGACACGCTGGGCGTCGGCGGCATCTTCCGCGGGCTGCGGACCATCCCCGTCATGCTCGATTTCGCCCGCGACATGGCCGACGTGTGCCCCGACGCGTGGATGCTCAACTACACCAACCCGATGTCCATCGTCACCGGCGCCGTGCTGCGGGCGACGGAGGCGAACATCGTGGGGCTCTGCCATTCGGTGCAGGGATGTGCCGCCGGGCTGCTCCGGCAGGTCGGCATGCTCGACGACGTCGAGAAGCTCCAGTGGAAGATCGCCGGCATCAACCACCAGGCCTGGCTTCTCGAGGTCACCGACGGCGGGAAGGACTTGTACCCCGAGATCAAAAAGCGCGCGGCGAAGCTCAACCGCGACGCCCGCGCCGGCAGGGACGCCGACGCCAAGCACAGGCACCGCGACATCGTGCGGTTCGAGATCATGCGGAACTTCGGCTACTACGTGACCGAGTCCTCCGAGCACAGCGCCGAGTACGTCCCGTGGCTGATCAAGTCGACCCGCCCGGAGCTGATCGACGAGTTCCGCATCCCGCTCGACGAGTACCCCCGCCGATGCATCGCCCAGATCGAGGGCTGGAAGCGGATGCGCGACGAGCTGGTCGGCAACCCGGACCTGACCCACTCCCGCACGCACGAGTACGGCAGCTACATCATGGAGGCGATGGAGACCGACGAGCCGATCGCCATCGGCGGCAACGTGCTCAACACCGGGCTTATCACCAACCTGCCGAGCGAAGCGTGCGTGGAGGTGGCCTGCCTGGTCGATCGCAACGGCGTGCAGGGCTGCTACGTCGGCGACCTGCCCGAGCAGTGTGCGGCCCTGAACCGCACGAACATCAACGTGCACCTGCTGACCGTCGAGGCGGCGCTGACGCGCCGGCGGGATCACGTCTACCAGGCGGCGCTGATGGACCCGCACACCGGCGCGGAGCTGACCATCGACGAGATCCGCTCCATGTGCGACGAGCTGATCGAGGCGCACGGCGACCTGCTGCCGGCCTACGAGTAGGACCGAACGCGTGGCGGAAGATTATTCCATCGCGATCGAAACCTCCCACCGCCGCGGCGGCGTGGCGCTCGGGCGGGGCGACCAGCTGCTGGGGGAGATCGCCTTCGACGCGTCCAGCCGTCACGCGGCGCGGCTCGTCCGCCGGCTGGACGAGCTGCTCGATGCGGAGGGGATCCGTCCCGTCGACCTGGCCGAGGTGTACGTGTCGGCCGGGCCGGGCAGCTTCACGGGCGTCCGCGTCGGCGTGACGGTCGCGCGGACCCTCGCCCAGGCGGTCGACGGGCTGCGATGCGTGCGCGTGCCGTCCCCGCTCGCCACAGCCGAGCGGGCGGCGGAGCTGGACTGGCAGCGGCTGGTCGTCGTGCTCGACGCGCGGGACGAGTTCGTCCACGCCTCCCGGTTCGTGCGCGAAGGCGGAGTGATCCGGGCCGACGGC
>CAZADC010000249.1:0-6101 GCA_964483755.1 uncultured Planctomycetaceae bacterium
ACCAGCGAGTTGAACACGTCGATCATCGGGATGCCGGTGCGGATCATCCGGTCCGGGCGCCGCCGCTTGATCGGGTTGACCGGCGGCGTGCCGATGGGGACCGAATCGGCCTCGACTTCGGGGCGGTCGTCACGCGGGCGCCCCGACCCGTCAAAGACGCGTCCGAGCAGGTCGTCGCTGAACGGCACCTGCATCGTCCGTCCGAGGAAGCGGACCTTGTCGCCCGTCGAGACGCCCTGCGTCCCGGCGAACACCTGCAGGCTCACCTGGTCGCCCTCGAGGCGGATCACCTGCGCCAGCGACGGACCGCGGTCCGTGCTCACTACGGCCAGCTCGTCGTATCCCACGCCCGTCGCCGTCACCGTCATGACGTTCCCGGCGATCCGCGTGATCTCGTCGAAGTACTTTCTCATGGGCGAAGCTCTCTCTGCGTCGGGTTGCTCGCTGCCGTTCCGCGCCTGGTCGGGCTATTGCTCTTCCGCGGCCGACGATTCGCTCCCGGCCGTGTCGGCGTCGCTCTCCTCACTCGAGGACGATTCGCCCTTCTGCTCGGCGATGAGCTTGTCGATGTCGGCGAGGATGTCCTTGAACTCCTGGCTGTCCCAGGGGGCGTAGTTCCAGTTGCGGAACAGGTCGGTCGCCCGGAACATCGTCTCGCGGGCGGTGTCCTTGTCCTTGAAGTCGAAGTCGAGGTCGACGATCTCGAGAATCTTGTCGAAGACGAACTTCTGGCGCTCGGCCGTCGTGGCGGCGTCCACCTCGTCGAAGGCGTTCTGCTGGAGGTAGCAGTTGTCGAAGAACTCGGCCTTGAGCATGACGGTGAAGTCGTCGATCGGCGTGCCTTCCTCGCCGACGACGGTCATCATCTGCCGCACCTCGTCGCCCTGGGTGAGCACCTGCTTCATGTGGTCGACCTTCTCGGGGTCGATGATGCCGGTGTAGCGGCTCCAGGAGTCCAGCGGATCGATGGACGGGTAGCGGCGGGCGTCGGACCGCTCGCGCGACAGCCCGTGGAACGCCCCGACGACCTTCAGCGTGCTCTGGGTGACCGGCTCTTCGAAGTTCCCGCCCGAGGGGCTGACCGTCCCGCCGATCGTCAGCGAGCCGACCTTGTCGCCGTCCAGCTCGATCACGCCCGCGCGCTCGTAGAAGCCGGCGATGCGGCTTTCCAGATACGCCGGGAACGCCTCCTCGCCGGGAATCTCCTCGAGTCGCCCGCTGAGCTCGCGCATCGCCTGGGCCCAGCGGCTGGTCGAGTCGGCCAGCAGGAGCACGTTGAGCCCCATCTGGCGGTAGTACTCGCCCAGCGTGGCGGCCGTGTAGACCGACGCCTCGCGCGCGGCCACGGGCATCGCCGACGTGTTGGCGATGATGATGGTCCGCTCCATGAGGCTTCGCCCGGTGCGGGGGTCCTCCAGCTCGGGAAACTCGCGGATGGTCTCGACCACCTCGCCCGCCCGCTCGCCGCAGGCGGCGATGACCACCACGTCCACCTCGGCGTGGCGGGAGGTGATCTGCTGGAGAACGGTCTTGCCCGCGCCGAACGGTCCGGGAATGCAGTAGGTCCCGCCGCGGACGATGGGGAACATCGTGTCGATGATGCGCACGCGGGTCACCAGCGGCTCGGTCGGCATGAGACGCCGGCGGGAGACGTTCAGCGGCACCTTGACCGGCCAGTGCTGCTGCATCGAGACCTTCCGCTCCTCGCCGTCGCGGGTCAGCACGGCGATCTCGTCGGCGAGCTTGTGCGCACCCTCGCCGGCGATCTTCGCGACCTTCCAGCTTCCGTCGAGGTCGAAGGGCGCCATCACCTGGTGGTCGAAGATGCCCTCTGGGACCGTCCCCAGCGTGTCGCCGGCCTGCACCGCGTCGCCTTCGGCGACGGTCGGCGTGAAGTCCCACTCGCTTTCCGGGTCGAGCCCGTCGATGTACACGCCCGCCTTGAGGAAGTAGCCGGTCTTCTCGGCGAGCTGGGGCAGGGGGTTCTGCAGCCCGTCGTAAATCTGCCCGAGCAGTCCCGGTCCGACGGTCACCGACAGCATCTCGTCGCGGAAGTCGACCGGGTCGCCCACCTTCAGCCCGCCGGTCTCCTCGAACACCTGCATGTCGGCGACGCTCCCGCGGATGCGGATCACCTCGCTGAGCAGCCGGGCGCCGTCGCCGCGCTCGCAATAGCCGATCGAGTTCTGCACGACCCGGCCTTCGGTTCGGGCGATCACCATGTTTCCGTCAACCGATACAATCTTGCCGTTCACTGCGCGTCCTCGTTGGATGGTTCGGTTGTCGCGGTCCCGCTCGACGAGGCGGACGGCTCGTCCGGCGCCCGCTGGAGACGGCTCCACCGCTCCAACAGCACCAGGCGGACCGCGTAGGCCGCCAACTCGTCGTCGGTGAAGCTGAACCACGCGTCGTGGCGGTCCAGCCAGTTCCACCGCCCCCGGTCCAGCGCCCGCAGCGCTTCCAGCGGGTTGCGGGCGGAGGACCACTCGTTCAGCAGCGGCTGGAAGTTCTCGTCCGCCGCGGTGAGGTCCGTCGCCACGAAGTAGTCCGTCGCGTCGATCTCGAGGCGCTTGGCGCGGGCCTCGACGAGGGCGTTTCGCAGCGCGACCTCGTAGCCCGTCCACGCCCGCAGGAAGTCGCTGTCCAGCCGCTCGGCCAGGTCCGCCAGGTGGCGGTAGTACGCCTCCCACACGGCGTCGGCGGGAAGCTGTCCGGCCGCCTCGCGGCGGTCGCCGTCGCCGACGAGGCGCTCCGGCAGCGGCTCCTCGTCGGTCGCCTGGGCCTCGGTCAGCACGGCCGGCTCCGCGTCCTCGATCTCGCCCGCAAGGTACGCCTGGCGCTGGAGCAGATCGTCGCCGAGCGCGACCGCCTCGACCAGCGCCCGCGCGTCCGGGCTGTCGCCGACGTACTCGAGCAACTTGCCGACGGACATCGGCGGCTCTCCGCCCGGGTCCGGCAGCGCGGGAAGCGACGTAACGAGGAAGTAGTTCCAGCCGCCCATGCGATCAGGCTTCCTCGCCGCCCCCGGCGTCCTCGGACTCGCCGGACTGTGCGTCGTCGTCGTTCTGCTCGGCCGCGGCTCGGACGATCTCCCGCAGGCGCGGGCTGACCATCCCGCTGAGCAGATCGACGACCGATTCGACGGTCACCTCGACCGTGGCGTCGTCCACGCGGTACTCGAAGCCCGCACGCTGCAGCGTGGCGTGCAGGTTGACGTGGGCGCCCGCCTGGTCGCCGGCTTCGCGGAGATCGCGGATCGCCGCGTCGGCGAGCTTCTCGCACGCCTCGGCCGACAGGTGTACGTCGATCTCCTCGGTCTCGCCGGTGTCGGATTTCGCGTACTGCAGCACGAGATCCCGCACGAGCCCCTGGACGAACTCGACGTCCTGCAGCGTGTTCTCGGCGGAGGTGGCCAGGACGCTGCGGATCGCTTCGCCCAGCGTGGATCGCAGGCGGCCCATCGCGTCGCGGGCGGCCAGGCGAAGCTCCGTCCGGGACCGCTCCAGCTCCTTCTCGGCCTGCTCCTTTGCGTCGGCGACGATCTTCCCGGCCTGCTCCCTGGCGTCGGCGACGATCTTCTCGGCCTCCTTGCGGGCCTCGTCGCGGATGCGATCGGCCTCCTGCCGGCCGGCCTCGACGCCATCGGCCTGGAGCTTCGAGACGAACGATTCGATGGTTTCGGCCATCATCCACTCCGTGGGTAAGCAGTGCGGTTCGGGGCGTGTTTCCGGAATCAGGCCTTATACCCCGCCTGCCGCGCGCACTCAAGGGCAAATGCCCGCCCGGCGCCGGGCGACCGCTCGGGACGCGCCGGCGTACGCCGATGCGTGGACAGCCGAACTCCGCCTTAGCGGTTCGCGCGCCACCAGTTGTGGGGCGTTCGCTTCAGGTGCATGTCGCGCCCCGGGGCCGTGTTGACCGGCTGGAACTGCGTCATCCGCTGGGCGAGGTCCAGGGCGAGCTCGCCGCGGACCGCCGCGCAGGCCGGGTCGTCGTAGCGGTCGTTCAGCTCGGCGGGGTCGTCGGCGACGTTGTACAGCTCGCCTTGGCCCGTGCCGTGGACGATGAGCTTCCAGTCGCCTCGTCGCAGCATGCGTGCCGTGCCGGACTGCGTGAACGGTCCCAGCTCGTGGAACAGAATCCCCGCATAGTCCTTCGTGAACTTCTCGTAGTCCGGCCCGTCCTCCTCGTCCCACGCCAGCCCGCCGAAGCCCTGCTCGGCGAGGATGCTGTCGAATTCCGCCTCGGGGTCGTTGCGCCCCTGCAGAATCGGCCGGAAGCTGCGTCCCTGCACGTCGTCGGGGATCGGCACGCCGGCGGCCTCGCACAATGTGGGCACGACGTCCGCGAGCGAGACGTGGGCGTCGTGGCGCCCGAGCCGCTCGACCCCGGCGCCGCAGCAGACGAACGGGATCCGCATGATCGAATCGCTCAGTCCGGCCCCCTTGCGCATGAGTCCGTAGTCGCCCACGTAGTCGCCGTGGTCGGACACGGCGACCAGGAGCGTGTCCTCCCAGCGTCCGGCCGCCTCGAGGTGCTCGACAAGCCGGGCGATCTGGTCGTCAATCAGGCGCAGCATCCCGTAGTAGTTCGCGCGATAGCGGGGAATCTGCTCGTCGAGGTCCGGGACGGCCGTGCGCTCGAGCTTCTGGAGGTAGCGGTAGGCGAAGCCCTTCGTCGCCCCGGCCTCGGCGTCGGCGATTACCGGCGGAAGGTCGTCGGGATCGAACAGCGAGAAGTACGGCTCGGGCGCGTAGAAGGGATTGTGCGGCTCGGGGATGCTCATCCAGACGAAGAAAGGCTGATCGGTCGTCTCGTCGATCCAGCGGCAGGTCTCCGCGACGACCCTCGCCGGCGTTGTGCATTCGACGCCGAACGGGGCCGGCTCGAGCGCGACGCCGTGGTGCAGCGACGCCAGCCATTTGTCGAACGCGGCCTCTTCCTCTGTGACCGGCGCGTCCCCGCCGCCAGCGCCGTGATGGCTGAGGTGGACGTAATGGTCGACGTTGTTGACGCTCACGTGCGAGTGGTTCTTGCCGATCAGCGCGGTGGCGTACCCGCCGGCCCGCAGCCATTCCGGCAGGACGGAGGACGACCGAGCGGCCGCGGCGTGGGCGTTGGCCACCGCGCCGGTGGCGCTGGGAAACCGTCCGGTCATCAGGCTGACGCGCGCGGGCAGGCAGATCGGGGCGGTGGTGTAGGCGTGGTCGAACCAGGCGCCGGAGGCCGCCAGGCGGTCGAGCGTCGGCGTGGTGTCCAGCGCGAAGCCCTCGCGGGCGCAGGCACGGGCCTGCTGCTGGTCGGTCATGATCAGGATGATGTTCGGGCGGTCGGCGGGCATGCCTTCTCCAGTGAGCGCGGCATCCTAACGTTCGACGCTCCGCCCCGCAACGGGCGCAGCGTGCTTGGCGCGTCGCGAGGCGGCCCGTCCGGCAAACGAACGCGGCTTCGGCGTGTCCGACCTGACGCAGGACGGTCGCCGGTTGTCGCCGCGCCCGACGGCTGGTAGCATCTGTCCGGCAGCGTTGTTTGCGTTCCCGTTCGTCGCTGGCAACGGCGCCGGGCAGCATGGAAAGGACCCACAATGTCGGCATCGCACAACGTTCTGCTTACGATCACCGCCTTCGCGGCTGGCCTGGCCGGGCTTGCCGGGTCGCCCGTGCTGGCGGAGACCGCGTTCAACGAGGCCGGTCTGCCCGCGCTGTTGGACCGCGCCGGCGAGCCGTTCGCCGTGCACTCCGTGACGCTCGTCAATGCCGACGGCGAGCGGGAGGTGGCGCGGGCCGAACCCGAGAGCTTCGAGCGGACGAACGACGGGGCCGCCGTGCTCGCCACGTACGCCTGGGGCAAGGTGCGCTGTGCGTACACACCGGTCGCTGACGGGCAACGCCTGGACATCCGCGTGACGGTGACCAACAGCTCGGACCGGACGATCCACGAGATTCACCTGACGGCCGCGAAGCTCAAACTCGGCGAGGACGCCCGCGGCGGCGGCAGCCATCACAACATCGGCGCGCCCACGGTGCTCACGATCCGCACGCCCGACCGCTCGCTGGCGGTGTGCAACGTGAACGTGGAACGCCCGCTCACCATCGGCGTCG
>CAZADC010000250.1:0-6083 GCA_964483755.1 uncultured Planctomycetaceae bacterium
CCACCTATACCCGGAATTGGACGCCTCATAACTTTAGTTGTGACAGAGCACTAGGCTGCAAACGGATGACGCGCGGCGCGCCTGCTCGCTGTCCGCCCGCTGCCGCGTCGGCCGGCTGGAGTATTGGCGGAAAGGTCGAGATCGTGAAACGGCTCCTCAAGCTTACATCACCCGGCGTGCTGCTGATCCTGGCGGTCGCGTCGGCGTGCGGCATCTTCCTCCTGGACGTGTTCTATCTCGCTCCCCAGATGCAAACCAACGAGTGGGAGGCCCTGCACCACCGCGCCCTGGCGGCGGAAACCTCCGTTTCGCAGGCGCTCTCCGCCGAGCGGCGCGCCCTGCTGGACATGGCCGCGGGCGTGGGGCGCTCGCTGGACGACCCCGGCGACCTCGACCGCCTCGGCTCGACCGCGCTGCAGCCGGCGGGCGTGGACTTCGCCTGGGTCGGCGACCCGACCTCACCGGCGGGCGTCTGGCTTTCCGATCAGGCCGCCCGCCCGCGACTGCGGCGTCTGACCGACGAGGCCGACCGGGTGGTCCGCGATCCGGCGGGGGGAAAGACCGGCCTGGTTCAGATGACCGGCGGGGTGGCGATGTTCGCCCGCGCCGAATCCGCGTTCGGCCGGGAGCTCTGGCTCGTCCGCACGCTTCAGGGCCCGGCGATGGACCGGATCGCCGCCGCCGTGCAGGGGCGCCTGGTGGTCCTCGCGGGGGACGATCTGCCCGAGGGCCTCGTACCCGACGGCGAGGGGCGCATCGACCCCTGGCTGGTCGGGGACGTGCTTGCGGCGGTCTGGCCGATCACCGACGCCACCGGTCGCCCCATGGGATACTTCCACACCCAGCTCAACGTGGCCGACATCCGCCGCCAGGCGTCCGTCGCCCGGCGATCGGCGCTGATCGTCTCGTCGCTGTCCGTCGGGCTGGCGCTGCTGGTGATCCTGGGCACGCACATGCTCATCACCGGCCCGGTCGTCCGTCTGCTGCACCGCATCCAGCTCGTCCAGTCCGGGCAAAGCGCCGCCGGCGAGCTCACCCGCGACATGCACGGCGAGCCGCTGGTCATCGCGCGGGAGCTGGAGTCCGCCTTCGAGCGGATGGCGCACCTGTCGACCACCGATCAGTTGACCGGGCTCGCGAACCGCGGGCACTTCCAGGACGTCATGCACGCGTTCTACGAGCAGGCCCGCCGCTACAACCGCCCGCTGTCGGTGATCATGATCGACGTGGACTTCTTCAAGGCCGTCAACGATACGGGCGGGCACCAGGCCGGCGACAGGATGCTCGTGTTCGTCGCCCGCGCCATCGAGGGCGCCTGCCGCAAGGCGGACCTGCCGGCCCGCCTCGGCGGCGACGAGTTCGCCGTCATCCTCCCCGAGACCCGCGCCGGCGACGCAGGAAAGGTCGCCGAGCGCATCGCCGACGAGGTGCGCTCGCACCCGTTCCGCTCGAAGAGCATCGAGATGCAGGTGACCCTGTCGGTGGGCGTGGCGGACCTGAACGCCGGGGAAATCGCCTCGGCCGAGGACATGCTCGCTCTGGTCGACCGGGCGCTCTACGCCGCCAAGAACAACGGGCGAGACCAGATCGTCCAGGCCCACGACGTGGACGGCGAGTCCGACGAGATCCGCCGCGACGAGAGCGGGCGCGTCGACGAGCTTCACAGCCAGCTCGCCGGAATGAACGACCAGTTCAAGGGCATGTTCGTGCGCGCAATGGAGGAGATCCTCGAAATCCTCGCCCAGCGCGACCCGAACATGGCCCGCCACGCCTGCAAGGTGCAGGACTACGCCGGGCTGATCGCCCGCGAGATGGGGCTCCAGGACCACCTCGTCAAGCGCATAGAGACGGCCGCCATCCTGCACGACGTGGGCATGCTCGCCCTCCCCGACAACGTGCTGCTGTGCCCGGGCAAGCTGGAGGACGACCAGCTCGACCTGATGCGCCGCCATCCGCTGCTCAGTGTCCGGGTCATGGAGGGCATGCGCTTCCTCGAGCAGGAGATTCCCGCCGTCCGACACCATCACGAGCACTACGACGGATCGGGCTACCCCGAGGGGCTCTCCGGCTCAGCGATCCCTCTCAGCGCGCGAATCCTCTGCGTGGCCGACGCCTTCGAGGCCATCACGTCTCCGCGGACCTTCCGCGACGCCCACTCCGTTGAGGAGGCGTTCCGCCGCCTTCGCGACGGCGCCGGCAGCCAGTTCGATCCCGCCGTAGTCGACGCGCTGGAGGCGATCATCCGGCGGACGGGCGACAAGGTGCTGGGCCACGCGACCGAGACGACGCACGCCCCGGCCGGCGCGTAGCCCCCGCGAGGCCTTTCTCGCACGGTCCGGGAGCGCTTCCGCATCCCCCGTCCGTTCCGCGGTGCGCCCTCAGGAAAGCGTTGCAAATCCCGCCGGGCGCCCGTAAAGTCTTAACCGCTCCGCGTTGCGGTGCGGCGGCATCTGCACGGGCAGAACCCCGGCTGGCGAAAGGTGCAGGCGCGTGACTTCCGATTCGGCAGAGGCCGATGAAAAGGTCCGGCGGTTCATCGAGCAGCTCACCAGCGAGGAGCGCCTGCTGGTCGTGCTGAAGGACGAGCTGTACGAGGGCAGCTGGACGGAGATGATCGCCGACCTCCAGGCCCGCCTGGAGGGGCGCCCCTACATCTTCAAGCTCGCCCACCGCATCACCGACGACCTGGAGCGCATCGAACGCCTCCGGAGCTTCGAGCGGGACCACGGCGTGGACCTTGGCGAGCACGTCCGACTGGAGTCCTGACGGCGGCGCCCGCCGAAGCATCCGACACGACAAGCCTGGTCTTATGAGGAGTTGGGCATGCGAAGCTGGACGAAGCTGATGGTGGCGGTGGCGGCCGCGGCGATGCTGTCGGGCTGCCGGCAAGACGGCGGCGAGTCGCCCCAGCCGACGCACCCGACGGTCTTCGCCGAGGCCGGGCTCACGTACTACTGGCGGTTCCGCGTCCCCCTGCCCGACGAGGAACGGATCGTCCGTCTCTACCGCCTCGACGAGAATCTCTACTGCATGACCAACCGGAACCGCGTCGTCGCCATGGACGCCGCCAGCGGACGGGTCAAGTGGATCCGTCGGGTCGCCGAGCCCGACCAGGCGGTGTTCCGGCCGTGCCACGGCGACCTGCTCGTGCTCAGCGAGACGGCGTCGGGCATCGCCGATATTCTCGATCCGCGGCGGGCGGACAGGCCCGAGCCCTTCGACGCCGTGTTTTTCAATACGCTCAGCTATGTCCGCGTGATCAATCGTAAGACGGGCGAGGTGGTCCGCGAAGCCGTCCCGTTCGACTTCGCCGCCAACACCGGCGGCGACACGAACGGGCTGTACTACTTCGTCGGTTCGGTCAAGGGCATCTACTACGGCATCCTTCTCCAGGAGGCCGTCGAGGTCTGGAAGCTGTCCACCCGCGACATCCTGTCGGCGCCGCTGGTCTACCACGACCGGCGCCTGTACGTGGGAAGCACGGACGGGAGCTTCTACTGCACTCAGGTCAGCGGACGCGGCGACGAACTGTGGAGGCAGGAGACCGACGGGCCGATCACGGCCGCCTTCCACGTGGACCAGCGCGGCTGCTTCGTGCCCTCCGAGGACAATCGCCTGTACGCCTTCGGGCTGATCTCCGGGCTGCCGCTCTGGGAGCCGTTCATCTGCGAAGGCCCGCTCCGCGATCCGGTGCAGGTGGGCGAGCGGACGGTCTTCCAGTACGCGCGGCGAGACCGCCTCTACGCGATCGACGTCGCCAACGGGCGGAAACGGTGGGACCTGGAGCAGGGGCGGGTCGTCCTGGCCGTCGTGGACGCCGAGGCGTACGTCCTCGACGCGGCCGGCAACCTGCGCGTGATCGACGAGATGACCGGCGAGACGATCCGCACGCTTCCGCTGACCGGGTGGGATGTCTTCCTGCGGAACGCCACCGCCCCGGCGATCTACATGGCCAGCGAAGACGGGCACGTCGCGTGCATCCGTCCCCAGGATTCCGGGTATCTCTCCCCGGCGGAGCTTCGGGCGGCGGCCGCAGAGTAGCACGCGGCGCCGGCGCCTCGAACTCCTGCACCTCCGCACCGGAATTCCGTGTTGACCTCCGGGTCGGCAGGGGGTAAATCCGCCTCGTCGAGCCGACCTTCGCGTACCACGAACCAGAACAGGGAGACGGAAGCATGGAAGGCGCAATCCGCCGGGCGCTGATCAGCGTGTACGACAAGACGGGAATTGCCGAGTTCGCGGCCGCCCTGGCGGACATGGGCGTCGAGATCATCTCCTCGGGCGGCACGGCGAAGGCGATCGCCGACGCCGGCGTGAAGGTCCGGCAGGTCAAGGAGTGGACCGGGTTTCCCGAGATGCTCGGTCACCGCGTGGTCACGCTGCACCCGAAGGTCCACGGCGGCATCCTCGCCCTGCGCGACGACCCCGATCACCAGGCCGACATGGAGAAGTACGACATCGAGCCGGTCGACCTCGTGTGCGTCGGCCTCTACCCCTTCGAGCAGGCGATCGCAAAGGAAGGCTGCGCCCTCGCCGACGCCGTCGAGATGATCGACATCGGCGGTCCGACCATGGTCCGCTCGGCCGCCAAGAATCACAAGTTCGTGACCGTCGTCACCGATGACTCCCAGTACGAGCAGGTGCTGGACGAGATGCGGTCCAACGACGGCGCGACCAGCTTCGAGCTGCGTCAGAAGCTCGCCCACGCCGCGTTCTGCATGACGGCGCGGTACGACACGGCCATCAACTCCTACCTCGCCGCCCAGCTCGGTGATGAGCTTCCCGAGACGCTGACGCTCAGCTACCGACGTGCGCCGGGGCAGCTCCGCTACGGAGAGAACCCCCACCAGGACGCGGCGTTCTACGTCTCTCCCCGAGCCGACGCCGAGCCGTGCATCGGGCGGGCCAAGCTCATCGACGCCGGCGCGGGCGGGAGCAGCAAGGCGACCGTCAGCTACAACAACTACTTCGACGCCAACGGCGCCCTCGAGCTCGTCAAGGAGTTCGACGACCCGGCCGTGGCGATCATCAAGCACGCCAACCCCGCCGGATGCGCCGTCGACGACGATCTCGTGGAGGCCTATCGCAAGGCCTACTTCGGCGACGTCAACGCGGCGATGGGCGGGATTGTCGCCGTCAACCGCCCCGTGACGGTGGACCTGGCGAAGGCGATTACCGAGACCTACAAGCGGTGGGGCAAATCGGCCGGCGCGGGCGGATTCTACGCCGAGATCGTCATCGCCCCGAGCTTCGAGGCCGGGGCGGTCGAGGCGATCCGCGCCCGCGAGGGATGGGGCCCGAACGTCCGCCTGCTCGAAGTGGGCGAGATGGACGGCGCCCGCAACGACGAGAAGTACCTCAAGTACGTCGTCGGCGGCCTGCTCGTGCAGGATCGCGACCTGCTCGGCTGCAACGAGGACGACTGGAAGGTCGTCACGAAACGACAACCCGACGAGCGGGAGCTGCAGGATCTCCGCTTCGCCTGGCTGGTGTGCAAGCACGTGAAGTCCAACGCCATCGTGCTCGCGAAGGACAAGGCGCTGCTCGGCGCGGGCGCCGGGCAGATGAGCCGGGTCAACTCGGCGTTCCTCGCCTCGCAGATCGCCAAGCAGTACGGCGGCGGCGACGCCGTGGACCCGGCCGGGTGCGTGCTGGCCTCCGACGCGTTCTTCCCGTTCCCCGATTCGCTGGACTGGGCGAAGGACGCCGGCGCCACGGCCGTCATCGAGCCCGGCGGCGCCAAGAAGGACGCGGACGTCATCGCCTACGCCGACGAGCTGGGCCTGGCGATGATCTTCACCGACGCGCGGCATTTCAACCACTGACGTCGAGCGCCTTGTCTGCCGGTCGGTGCATCAGTCGGGGCAGACATACACCATGGGTGCGACTCCGTGCGGACGCAGCCATCCCCGCTGCCGGAGTGCGTGTGAAGGGCATCGGAATCCGTCCCATCCGCAATATGGGGCGTCGACTGCGATGGGCGGTCGCCGTCGGGTCGGGCTGGCTCGAGCAAGGCCAGGACCCCCGCGAAGACAAGCCCCAGGCCAATCAGGGCGTCCATTCGCGACACGACGTGCGGGACT
>CAZADC010000251.1:0-6031 GCA_964483755.1 uncultured Planctomycetaceae bacterium
ACCCGGAATTGGACGCCTCATAACTTTAGTTGTGACAGAGCACTAGATTGCTGACGAACTATTGCGACTCGGAGACATGTCCGGTGACGAAGCTGGAAAAGATGATCGACGCCCAGCTCGCAGAGATGTACCGCTTTGAGCTGGACAAGAGGGACAAGATAGAATCGGGGCTTTCTCTGCCAGCTGGAATTCTGTTGGCGGGTGCTGGCGTAACCTGGTTCTATCTCAAGACACTGCCTGCCCTCACATGGGCCTTCTGGGATGGCACTTTCGTCGTTTTCGGAGCTCTGTTTGCGCTGAGCATTCTTGCTGGCTTCTATTGCCTTACGAGATGCATCTGGAGCTACGAGTACGCGTACCTCCCTTCTGGAGGAAAGCTCCTCGCACACTACAAGAAAGTCCGTGAAGACGCAGACAGTTATCAGCGTGAGCTGCAAGCCTACATGACCGCGCATCCAGAATACCAACCAGATACGACCGACCTGGACGAACGGGATGCCAATCTCCTGCGCGTCTCTCTCAGGGAGAGCTATGCAGATGCCGCTGAGATCAACCGCAATAACAACACCCGTAAGTCCAAGTACCGGCACCACCTGAACGGGACGCTCATCGCCATGGGTTTGTTCTTGCTCCTGAGTGTCTTGCCTCTGGGCATTCTGACGTACAATGGAGCAAGACGCCAACCCACCTACGCTGTCAAGCTGGTGCCAGCGATTCACAAAGTGCGGGTTGTCGGCTTCCCCAAAGATCGCCCTTACGACGTGCGAGTAGTTGGCGTTCCACACGGCCCCACGCAAGAAATCCGGGTTGTGGAACTCCCTCAATTGCGCTTTCCGGAAACGCTCCAAAGGCAAGAGCCGTCTCCATCGGACGCGACAACTGACGGCAACTCCATGCCACCCAAGTAGCGGAGAATAACATGTCCAAGTCAAAGCCACAGGGGCAAGAAAAACCCCAGCAAGCACCGCCGCCAGAGAAGCCCCCGCAGGTACCGCCGCCTCGTGATCCACCGAAGATAGAGCGGATAAAGGAAGGGAAGGGGAAGCCGTCCCAGACCAAGAACGGCTAGCTGATCCCAGCAAGCTGGCGAGCGGCGCTCGCGAGACGAACGCAGGACGCGCCCTCTTGCCCTTGTGCGGAATGGCACAAGATGGCGGTGTTGTGGCCACACAAGGCCCCATTGGCGAGGGAGAACCTGTCACCGCGTCACCTTCACCACGAGCCGCGTGGTGCCCTTGGCCTGCTTGACGTCCAGGTACGGCCCCCACTTGCGGCGGAGGCAGGCGATCTCGCGGTCGTGCCTCTCCGATGAGCGGTTGGCGGCGTTGCCCCCGCCGCCGGCGAACCGGGTGTGGATGAAACTGTACCGCCCGTCGACCAGGACGATCCGGTCGTGCAGCAGCGACTGCAGGCAGAAGTCGATGTCCGCCCGAAGCAGGAGCCCCGTGTCGTACCGCAGCTCCCGGCCGATGATGCCGACCACGCCGCCCACCCACGTGTCCAGGCCGAACGGGCGGAAGTTGGCGTAGGTCAACGGCCGGGCGGCCTGGTTGAAGCCGAACACGCGCACGCCCGCGTCGGCGGCCAGGATCGCCGTCCGCTCGACGATCGCCCGGGCCGTGTCGGCGTCCTCGATGCGGAGCTTGTGGAAGCCGACCTGGCTGTAGACGTGCGTCACGTCATCGTCGACCATGACGACGCACGGATCGTCCACGTGGTCGAGCACCCACTGGCGAAGCGGGCCGATCCCGACCACGTCGGCCGGGTGGACCAGCAGTCGGTCGCTGACCTTCGCGTAGTCCTCGACCTCGTCGGCGCCGACGCACAGCGTGGCGTCCGGGAAGAGCTTCAGGGCCTTGTCGCCGATCACGTCGGCCCGGCCGCGGGTGGGGATGATGATCTTCATGCCGTGCCTCCCGCACGGCCTGCGCTCAGCAGCCCGTCGATGGCCTTCGCCCCGTCGACGCACCGCCCCAGGCCGATCTTCCGCAGCCCGCCGGGGTAGGTGATCTCGACCTTCTCGATGCCCAGCAGCTCGCACGCCCGCTGGAAGTCCTGGTCGTTGCGGAACATCAGCATGACGTAGTCGTAGTGCTCGAACGGCTGGCACTCCATCGCCGGCAGCTGGACGGCGTCCTCATCCTCGCCGGCCGGGTCTTCCTCGGCGCCCGCCGCCTCGATGCCCGCGGCCGTCTGATGGATCAGGTCCCGGACCCACAGCCCGTCGGCCTGGACGTACTCGATGAGCTTGGCGTAGGCGGCCGCGTCGCCGCCGGCCATGGCGGCCACCGGGTCGAGGGTGGCGAGGATCTTCGCCTCGGCCTCCTCGGACCAGTCGCCGACCAGCACCGGCACCGGCACGGAGGGGTCGACCACCTGCCTGCGGGCGTGCCCGTCGACCAGCCGGCCGGTCCGCTCGTTGAACAGGCAGGCGCCGGCCCAGCCGACGTCCGGGTCCTGCAGCAGCTCGCGGATGGATTCGAGCTGCTCCCGGCTGTGACGGCGCCAGTTCAGGGGGTTCTCGGTGAGGCTCCCGGCCTCGATCCACTCCAGACGGAGCGGCGGCCTGGGCTCGGACGGCTGGGGTGCTTCGGACTTGCTGCGGTCGTCTTCCATGACGTTCTCCGGTGACAAAGGGCGCGAAAGAAAGATTAGTGATCCCCCTGATCGTTCCCGATGGGGTCAGGGTCTCTGAATCCCCGGGAAGGACCCATAGGAATGCCGCGGGCGGCAGCGGACGGAGTCGCTCCTGCGGGCAGCTCAGCGCCCGCGCCTCGGGGACTTGTCAGGCCGTCCAGAGCGGGTAGAATCCGGGACGTTGAACCAGACGCATTCCGGGGACGGGCATGGGCAATGCTTCCGGCAATTCCGGCGCGACCAACAGCAGGCGATTCGGCTCGCCTGGCGGGTGGCTCGTGTTCGCTGTTCTGTCGGCGGCTAACGTCTTCCTTCTCAATGACGTGATCGCTCCCGCCAGGGACAGCATCGATTACCTGCCGGCTGTCGGCTACGTGGGATGGTTCGTCGCCGCGCTCTATCCCCTTGTCGGGTATGTCAGCTATCTGCTTCTGACGCGGCGGGCGAGGTCCGGGGCGGACCGCGTCCTGCCCGGCGTTGTCGCCGTGGCGTTCGGTCTTCTGTGCAATCTGTTGGGCTTCCTGATGCTGGGATATGCGGGTCTGCTGTAGTTCATTGCGGAAGTGGAAGGGAGCATACGCCGGATCGCCCCGGCGGTAGCCGGCGTTGACGACCATGACGGTCTTCAGCAACGGGGGTTCGCATCCCCTTGTGGTGGCGGCCGCGATGATCGCCGAGGTGTCCTTGGGCAGGCACTTGCCGCCGAAGCCGCGATCGTCCGGGTGCACGAACGTGTGGTCGCGGGAGATTCGCGGGTCGGCCAGCCAGGTTTCGCGGAGCTCGTTGCAGTCCACGCCGAACGTCCGGGCGATGTCGTGCCACTCGTTGCAGAACGTGACCTTCACGGCGTAGAAGCTGTTCTCCATGTACTTGGCCAGCTCGGCGCAGATCGCCGAGCAGAAGTGGAAGCGATGGTTCGCGTGATAGAACCGCTTGTACAGGTCGGCCAGGGGGGACGTGTCCTCGACGGGACCGCCGAGGACGCTGAAGCCCTGGGCCTGGTGGTCGAGAAGCGGATGGGCGGGCGTCTCGCCGATGTACTCCGGCTGGAAGACGATCCGCTTGCCGGTCCGCTCGCGCAGCCGGTCGGTCGTTCCGGGCGCGACCGTCGAGCGGATGACGATGATGTCGGATCCGCACCAGTCGACCGATTCCTCGACCAGGGACGTGTCGCATGAGCCGTCCGGCGCCGTCGGCGTGGGCACGCAGACGAAGGCGAACCGGCAGCGGCTTACGGCTTCGCGGTCCGTGAATCCCCTGGCCGGATCGTAGATCGCGCAGTCGCCGAAGAGCCTCAGCAGCGCCCGGCCGACGAAGCCGGCCCCGATGATCCCGATGGTCCTGTCCTTCCGCATCCTCTGACTCCCTTCAGCTCGATTGTCGCGCCGCGCCGGTGGAGTTCACGCCCCGACCGCCCGACGGCCGCGATTCGTTACACGGGTGGATATCCGGCTACCCCTGGGCCTTCTCCCAGGTGGTCATCCGCTTGCCGCAGTGCCGGCATTCGCGCCGCCGCATGATCCGCCGGCCCCACGTCGGGCGGGTGTAGATCACGCGGAAGTGCCCGCAGCCGCAGTAGCGGCACTGGAGCCCTCGCCGGTCCTCAATCGCGGTCGTGTGCTCGTCCGTCATGGCTTTCGCCTCCCTGCTCGTGTCTCCAGACGAAGACGTCCCCGCTGATACGGGGCCCGTCGTATTCCGCGCAGTAGTGCCACTGGTCGGGCTCGGGCCGACATACGCGCTCGCCCGTGGCCCAGACGACCCCCATGCCCCCGATTCCGGCCTCGCAGAAGCACGTGCCTCCCTCCCGAGAGAACCTTCCGCAGTCGATGCAGCGGCAGTGCCGGAGGATCGTCACCTTCGCCGGCGGGGCGGTGAAGTTACCGGTTACCGGTTGGTTACCGGGTTTTGGGGTATAAGCGCCATCGCGTGCGCGTGCGCACGCGTGGGGCGATAATCCGGAATAACCGGTAACCGGCGGTAACCGGTAACCTGCGGCGGGCCTACCGGTCATGGCAGCCTCCCGTCAGCGTCAGGTGCATCCAGCACTTCTGCGTGCGGGAGTCGCCCTGCAGCTTGGCCGCCTTGTCCTCGAAGCCCTGGCCGCGGAGGCGGGCGTTGAACGTGTTGCGGTTCAGCAGGTCCTCGCCGACGGCCCGGCACCACGAGCAGTAGGCCAGGTACACCCGCTCCTTCGGCGTCCGCATCCGCTGGGCGGGGTGGTCGCGCCAGTCCACGCAGCACTCGCTGACGAAGTCGGCCACGTGGTCCGAGTCGCTGCGGTAGGCCTCCGTCGCCTCGTGAACGGCGCGGGGGAACTGCAGGTCGCAGTGCCGCTCCTGCCAGTCCAGGCAGCCGCGGACCGCCCAGGCCAGGATGCCCGGCCACTCCGCCACGAGCTTCTCGGTCAGGTGCAGGTCCTGGCGGTCCTCGGGGATGGTCACGACGAACGGGATCAGCCGCAGCCGCCGCCAGATGGCGTTCGAGGTCTCGGTGACCACCGGCCTGTTGTTCGTGACCAGGACGGTCTTGTGCGTCCGCTCGAACTGGAAGTAGTCCTGCCGCATGAACCGCCCCTTGAGGTAGCGGTTGCCCGTGATCTTCTTGACCAGGCCGATGCGGAGCTTCCGGTTCTCCTCGGTCTCGCTGGCGACGATCAGCCGCTTGCCGTACAGGTCGGCGATCTCCGTCGGGTGCTCGTCGGCCGAGCGGGCGGTCACCAGCGAGTCGGGCGCCTCCTCGGCGTGCGGGCCCATGATCCCCGTCAGCGTGTCGAGGAAGACGTTCTTGCCGTTGCCGCCGGGCCCGTAGAGGATCGGCAGGATCTGCACGCTGATGTCGCCCGTCAGGCAGTAGCCGGCCAGCCGCTGCAGGGCGGAGACCATCGTCTCGCTGCCGTCCATGATCTCGCGGAGGAACCGCTCCCAGCGCGGGCACGCGGCGTCGGGGTCGTAGCTCGCCGGGGCGAGCTGCGTGATGCGGTGCTCGCGGGTGTGGGCCAGCAGTCCGCCGGTCCACAGGTCGATCGTCCCGTTCGCCACGCCGAGCAGCCAGCGGTTGCGGTCCAGCGCGTCCATGCGGATCGCCCGGCGGTGCTTGACGACCTCCAGCGTCTCGCGGGCGGGCTTGCCGTCCCGGTTGCATCGGACGGCCCACTTCATGGCGTCCTCGTCGCCGGCGGCCTCGCGGAGCAGGTCCTTCGACCACGGGCAACTCATCTGCCGCGTCCGCCCGCGGGCGCGTCCGAGTCGGTCGGGCAGGCGCGTGGAGACGATGAAATCTCTCGCCGGACGCGCCACCGCGCGGAGGCCCTGGTCGGTGCCGATGACGATGCAATACCCGTTGCCGGCGCCGAACTCGGCCGCCCAGTCGCTGTGCTCTCCGAAGAGGCACA
>CAZADC010000252.1:0-5952 GCA_964483755.1 uncultured Planctomycetaceae bacterium
CAACGAGAACGCCGACCCGGACGTAACGCACGACGTGCTCGCCGCGCTCGACAAGGTCGTGCCCTGGCGGCAGGAATTCTACCTGCACGGGGAGGGCAACTCGGCCGCCCACGCCAAGAGCTCGATGGTCGGGTGCAACACGACCATCCCCGTCCGCGGCGGGCGGATGACGCTGGGCACGTGGCAGGGCATCTACTTCTGCGAGTTCGACGGCCCGCGGACGCGCCACGTTATCGTCAGCGTCATGGACGGGTGAGCGGGAAGGACGCCACAAAGGCCGCCGGATACGCCGTCCGGACGTGACCGTTGCCTGCCGCCGTCGGCCGCCGGGGATCAGAGG
Source organism: uncultured Planctomycetaceae bacterium (assembly GCA_964483755.1). Lineage (GTDB taxonomy): Bacteria > Planctomycetota > Phycisphaerae > SM23-33 > SM23-33 > CAZADC01. Next base: position 341 of record CAZADC010000252.1, read on the forward strand.
AACTCGGCGAGGTGCTTTCGGCTGGCCTTGTCGAGCTGCTCGGCGTTTGGAAGCTCGTACGTGTTGCCGTCCACGTCGCGGAACAGCAGGCGCCCTTCCGAGAGGGGTCGGACGTCGTCGCGCCCGCGAATCTGGAAGGTCACCTCGCCGCGGTCCGTCTCGGCCGTAACGGAGATGACGCCGAACTCGCTCTTGTAGCTCAGGACGCGCCGGATCTGCGGGTTGAATATCTTCTCCTGCAGATCCTCCTCCACGACGCCCCGGCTGTCGGGATCGAGCTCGTCGACGGACCGCAGAAGCGCGATTTCCTTGCCCTCGGCGTTGCGGATGGAGATGAACACGTCCGAAAGCGACCAGGGGAAGCATCGCGCGATCCGCGCGTCCTCGACGGGCTCGTCCGAGCCCTGAAGGTGCACGATAATCCGCCCCGCCGCGTCGCGTTCAACGCGTTCGACGACGGCCGCGCCCTGCGTGGGGTCCGGCAGGGGCGGCGTGCCCGTCTGGGAGCCCGTCGAAGAGCCCTGCCCTCCCGACGCGTTGTCTGTCGCGCTGTCGGTCATGTTCGGCCCCTTTGCCGTCGGTTTCAGTCCGCCTCGGCGACGGCCTGTGCGACCAGGTCGCCGACCTCGGTGGTCGAATGTCCCATGCGCCTAGCCGACTGGGACTCCATCTTCGGCGTGACGGACATGATCGCCTGCTCGACGCGCTCGCCGGCGTCGACGAGCTTCGCGTCGTCCGTGTTGCGTCCGGTCTCCCGCAGGAGCATCGCCAGCGAGGCGATCGCCGCGACGGGGTTGATGACGTTCTGCCCGGTGTACTTCGGCGCCGAGCCGCCGATCGGCTCGAACATGCTCACGCCGTCGGGGTTGATGTTCCCGCCGGCGGCGACGCCCATGCCGCCCTGGATCATCGCGCCGAGGTCGGTGATGATGTCGCCGAAGATGTTGTCGGTGACGACCACGTCGTAGTACTCGGGGTTCTTGACGAACCACATGCAGCAGGCGTCGACGTGGTTGTAGTCGGTCTTGATGTCCGGGTAGTCCTTTGCGACGTTCTCGAACGCCTTGACCCACGTCTGCCCGACGTAGGTCAGCACGTTGACCTTGTGGACGAGGGTGAGCATCTTGCCGTCGGGGTTGTTGCGCTTGCGGCAGAGCTCGAAGGCGTAGCGGATGCACCGCTCGGCCCCGAAGTACGTCGTGCAGTTGGTCTGCGTGGAGACCTCCTGCGGGGTGTCGGCGTACTGCACGCCGCCCATGCCGGTGTAGATGCCCTCGTTGTTCTCGCGGACGACGACGAAGTCGATGTCCTCGGGCGTCTTGTCCTTCAGCGGCGTCCACACGTTCGGGTAGAGCTTGACCGGGCGGAGGTTGATGTACTGCGACAGCGCGAAGCGGCACCGCAGCAGGAGGCCCTTCTCGAGGATGCCCGGCGCGACGTCGGGATGCCCGACCGCGCCGAGATAGATCGCGTCGAACTCCGCGAGCCGGGCGATCTCCTCGGCGCTGATCACGTCGATCGAGGGACGCTCCGGGTCGCCGCCGCGGGCGAGGTAGCGGTCGCCGCTGACGTCGAAGTCCTCCGTCGAGTACTCGAATCCGACCTTCTTCGCGACGGCGTCGAGGACCTTGAGCCCTTCCGCCACCACCTCCGGGCCCGTCCCGTCGCCGCCGATCACCGCAATGTTCAACATCGCCGTCCTCTGGTCTGAATGTCCGCGTGCGCCCGGCGCGTCAGCCGTCCGGGCGAAGTCGCGTAGTCTAGCCGCACGCCGCCGAACTGACAAGACCTTTGGCTGCTCACATGGGCAAGTGTGTGCGACATGATTTCGTGGCACGAAATCATGTCGCACACAGAGCGGGAGAGAGCAGTGAGTAGAAAGGAGATGCCCCGGTCGACGCCGCATGCGGCGATGCGCTTGGCCTGCGAGCATCTGTCTCCCGCGGTCTCCTCTCTACTTTCTCCTTTCCTCCTGGCGTCAGACGGGGAAACAAAAGCGCTTATCGGCTGCCACCAAAGTATGTCGCACACTGGGCAAGTGCCCCGACCCCTCCCCGGCCCCTCCTTGATATCGCCGCGCCGGGCGTTCGCCGAGCTCGTGCGCCGCTGCGACCCCATGGCCTTCGGGTACGCCTGCGCGCTGCCGCGGGGTTCTCCACGATGCGGGGATGTGCTCAATCAGCCGCCGAACGCCGGGCGTTCAGCCGGAGGAGGCCTTCCAGCACCTTCTGTTCCGCGTCGGCCCGTGCGGCGTGGAGCGGGTGGTCTTCCGGCAGGGGCTGGCCGGCGCCGGCGGGCTCCCAGACGCCCGCCCAGTCCTCTGTCCAGTCGCCGTTGCCGTCCGCGGCCGCGTAGGCGGCGAGAACGGCCGCGTCCAACTCGCGGTGAGCGAGCCGCAACCAGGCCGGGCGCTCGTTGTAGAGCTCCGTCAGCGTGCGCTTCTTGAAGTCCTTGTCGCGGGCGGCCTCGGCCATGATGGCCGACCAGCGGATGAGCGGGCGCACCTGCTCAGGCACGCGGCTGAAATCCTCCCTCACGTCGACCTGCCGGGCGATCGGTTCGATCCACTCGGGTGGATTCAGCCAGCGCCGGCGCTGCTCGTCGAGGTCTCTCCCGGCCGCGGCGATGCGGCGGCAGGCATCCGAGTCCGTCGGCTCCTGGCCCGGCGGCCAGGGCAGCGGGAACGTCTCGAAGCACGTGGTGGGCGTGTAGCGGAAGCCGGATTTTACGTCCCGCAACTGGGTGCCCATGCGGCGCGCCCACAGCTCGTGTACGGCGCTGTGGAGGACGCCGAAGAAGTAGTCGTCGTCGCGGGCGAAGGCGATCAACTGATGATCCGGCAGCACGGCCGCATCGAGCCAGGCGAACAGCCGATGCTTGGTCACGTTGGGGGTAACGAGGACCCGCGCATCGGGGATCGCCTCCCGCATGGCGGGGCGCGGCCGGACATGCAGCCACCAATGTTCGGCGTGGTCTTTCAGGCGGTTCTTGCTTCTGTCTGCCTTCACGCGTTGTTCAACAAGGCCGAAGGGCCCTTCGTAACCGGCGGCTACCGATTTCGGGGTCTCGGAGCCGAAGTCAATAATCCAGTTTCCTCGCGGTCGTTTCGTCAGGTCGCTGCCGTTCGCCCACGGGCGGAGAACGTCACGGTTCGGCCGGCCGTTGGGGTTGGGACGACGCAGGAGGTCCAGCGCCTCGTCCCATGGGATGTCGAAGGCGCCGCCCTTCGTGTCGCCCATGAAAGCGATGTCCAGGTTCTCCGCGAGCGTTTGGGCCGACGCGAGATCGATGTCGGCCGTCAGGTCCGAGTTGATCGTGCTGACGGGGACCCCGTCGAGCGTCCGCTCCTCTTGGCTCCCGTCGTCGAAGCCCACGATGGACACGTGCACGTTGGCCCCGTCGAGAATCCATTCCCGGTCGGACCAGGCGAGGAAGATGTCGCCGGTCGCCTTGACGCGCTTGAGCGTCTCCCGGTTCGCCCCGCCGCGGATTCCCTGCGTGGCCAGCAGGCCGACGCGGACGTTTTCGGCCGGTGCTCGCCCAAGCGGTCCGAGGCCCAAGGGGACATGTCCAAACCCTTTCCCGCCGTATCTTGCGGCAAACTCGATTCGTTGTCGTGCGCGCTCGAACCAGTAGCAGCATAGGTCGGAGGCGTTGGGGATGTCGTAGGCGTAATAGAGCGATTCGAGGTAATCGTCGGGAAGCCCGTACGCGCGGAAGAGCTTCGAGCCGAGGAACGGAGGGTTGCCGATGATGAAGTGGGCGTCCGGCCAGGCGGCGGGCTGGCCTCGCTTCAGCTCCTCCGGGCTCTTGCCCACGGCGTCGATGGTCTGCGGGGTCTCGTCCAACGAGAGGATGGCGTCGCGGTTCTCGATGGTCTGCAGCGGTTCGAGGATCGGGTCGCGCGGCACGTTGAACCCGTTGTCCCGCATCCACTGAAGGTAGCCGATCCAGATGACCACCTGCGCGAGCTCGGCCGCGTAAGGGTTGATCTCGATGCCGTGGAGCTGGGTCGGCCGGACGGTGGGGAAGAACGCGAGCTCAATCGGAGGCCTCGTGGCGTAGGTGATGATCTCCTTCTCCAGGTTCAGCAGCTCCTGGATCGCGACGTAGAGGAAGTTCCCGCTGCCGCATGCGGGGTCCAGGATGCGGAGTTCTCCGAGCTCGTTGAGGAAGTCGCCGAGGAGATTGGCGATGGCCTGGTTCGCCTTCCGCTTGGTCGTCTGCGTCTTGGCCTTTGTCCGGCGCTCCAACTGGGCCCGGACCTGCTCCTGAACATCCTCCCACCGCTGGCGAAGAGGAGCGATGACGGCGGGCTCGACGACGAGCATGATGTCGCCGCGGCTGGTGTAGTGGGCGCCGATCTGGGACCGCTTCGAGGGGTCGAGCGATCGTTCGAAGAGCGTGCCGAAGATCGCCGGCTCGACGGCCGACCAGTCCTGGTTGGCGGCGAGCAGCATGTCGCCGATCTCCGGGCCGGTGAGCTCGAGGGCGGGCGTGTCGTCGAACAGGCCGCCGTTGAACCAGGCGATCCGCTCGGTTCCGAAGGCGCCGCCGGTCCGCATGCGGTCGAACAGCTCGCTCAGGAGGGCGGGCAACTCCCCGGGCGAGTCCTTCCATTGTTCCAGGAGGCGGGTGAACAGGCGGTCGGGTAGCAGGTCCACGTCCTCGGCGAAGAGGCAGAACATGCACTTCATGAGGAAGTGGGCGGCCTCGTGCGCGTCGTGCCCCCGGTTCTGCAGGCTGCGGGAGAGCAGGCCGAACTGCTCGGCGATCTCGTTGGTGATCGTCTCGGCCGTCACTTCGGGGCGGAAGGAGTCGGGGTCGGTGAATACCCGACGCAGGAGGGCGAGCTTCTCCGGCCGGTCGAACTGGTCGAGGGCGATGGTGTGGACCGCCTTGGCCGTGCCGGTAAAGTTGGTGTGAATCTCGGTGCGTGCGATATCACTGACGATCAGCAGGGGCGGGTTCTCGAGCGCTTCGCGGTACTGGCAGAGCTGGCGGTACGCTTCGGTCAGGTCGTTGTACTTGCCTTTCCGCTTGTACTCCCAGCCGAACTTGCCGCGCCACCAGACGTCGGCGAATCCGCCGGCGCCCTTCGAGCCCCTGGAGGCCGCGTCCGGGACCTTCGATACGCCCTTCTCGAAGGTGTATTCCGCGCCGGTGGCGTCGTGCTCGGCGGGGGTGGGCTGGCCGAGGAGGCGACAGATGTCGATGAAGTGCTCGTGGCTCGCCGCCCGCTCGGAGAGCTCCGTCGCCGACCACTTCGCGATGAACTGTGCAGGCCCCATGGCCCCGGAGTGGCTGTCGTGTGACATGGCGCGATTATCGCCAGCCGCTCGCGGGTTGCCAAGGGTGTTCCACTGTCTCCTCCGTGGTTCATTCCGTCGAGAGAAGAAACGAGGACGACCCGGGGAAGGCCGCCCTCGCCGCTACAGGGAAAAGGAACCGATCGGAGCCCGCGGGACGCGGGACGTACCGCGGCCGGTTCCCACGCACGCTTGTCTGCGCCGGCCCGGCGGCGCGGGTCCCGCTCCGGATTGCGGAGTCGCGACCCGCGCGCCGCGCCCGGGACGGGGGATCAGCAGTCGTAGTACAGGTGGAACTCGAAC
>CAZADC010000253.1:0-5924 GCA_964483755.1 uncultured Planctomycetaceae bacterium
GCCTCGACCTTGCCGACCAGGTCGGCGCCGACGTCGGCGGCCTTGGTGTAGATGCCGCCGCCGACGCGGGCGAACAGCGCCTGCGAGCTGGCGCCCATGCCGAACGTCAGCATGACGACGGTGACCTCGACCAGGCTCATGTGATACCCGAACTGCGGGGCGAGCTTGGTGAGAATCAGGAACCACATCGTGATGTCCAGCAGCCCGAACCCGACGACGACCAGCCCCATCACCGCGCCGGCGCGGAACGCAACGGTCAGCCCGCGGTTGAGCCCCTGCTTGGCGCCGAAGGTCGTGCGGTTCGAGGCGAGCGTGGCGGTCTTCATCCCGAGGAAGCCGCACAGCCCGGAGAAGAACCCGCCCGTCAGGAACGCGATGAACACGATCGGATGCTGCACGCCCATCTGCCCCATCACGAACAGCGCCGCGCAGACGACCACGAAGAAGATCGCCACCACCTTGTACTGGCGGCGAAGATACGCCATCGCGCCCTCGCGGACGTAGTCGGCGATCTCGATCATCTCCGCCTCGCCCGGGTCGGAGTTCTTGACCTGGCGATAGAAGACCAGCGCGAAGATCAGCGCGAGGATCGACCCGGCCGGGGCGATCCACCATATCCACGGAATGTCGACCGTCGGCGCGTCGACGGCGGGCGCGTCGGCCGCCTCCGGCGCCTGCGCGACGGCCGGGATGGCCGTCAGCGCCACGGCTGCGAGGCAGAGCGAGATCAGGACCGTCGTTCGGGCCAGCCCGCGGGCGGGGCGGAACTGTCGGGATACAACGCTCACGTTGAGGCTCCTTGGTGGGGGTTGGGCACGGCGTTCGGACGCAATTGTTCCGTCAGGTCGCTGCGGACCGGACACGCCGCCGGCAAGAATGATCCGTGTAGAGTGACGCCCGGCGAAGCGGCTCCACCCGCCCGCCGGGTCCGGCAATCTGCAAGGCTACCGTCCCGAGGCGACGCGCTTGAGCGTCTTGCGACGGCTGCGGCGACGCCGCTCCGAGGGCTTCTCGTAGTAGCTGTTGCGCTTGATGTCCCGAGTCAGCCCCTCTTTTTCGCACATCTTCTTGAAGCGCTTCATCATCTGCTCGACCGACTCGTTGCCTCTGGCCTTGACCTTGATCATACCGGTATCGCGTTTCCTTTCTGGTGCGGGTATTCTCATTCCCCGAAGATACGCCGGGAAGTGTCGCTATTATGCGTGCAATGCTCCGCAGTTCAAGCGTTTTTTGCCCGTCGGCAAGGCCGCGGCGGACGCCCGCCGGACCGGTCAACGCCGCGTCCGCCGGGCGAACGGGCGACGCCGCGGAACGAAAATGATGTTAACAGTATATGCAGTAACGACTTACAATCAAAGAAAGGCCGCTCATGTCCGAGCCCGTCACCTCCTGCGACATCGACATCCGCGTCCGCTACGCCGAGGTGGACCGCATGGGCGCCCTCCACCACAGCCGCTACTGGGTCTACTTCGAGATGGGACGGACCGAGCTGCTGCGCCGCCAGGGCGTCGCCTACCGGGATCTCGAATCGGCCGGCGTGCTGTTCGTGGTGGCGAAGTGCTCAGCAAAATTCCGCGCCCCCGCCCGCTACGACGACGTCGTCACGCTGACCACGCGGATCGTCCGGACCGGGGCGGCCCGCATCGATCACGCCTACGAGCTCCGCCGAAAGGACGACGACGCCCTGCTCGCGACGGCCGAGACGACCCTCGCCTGCGTCAACCCCGACGGCGAGATCATCCCCATCCCGGAATCCATGCGGACCGACGCCTGACGGGCGGCGTCCGGGCCTTTTTTGCTTGAAAAGCCCCGCGTCGCCGGGAAAACTTCGTCTCCGGCATCGCCGGGGGCGGCATATCGCCCCGGCGGCCGCCCGGCCGTCATCGAAAGGACCCGACATGACCCGATCCCTGCGCATCGTCATCACGCTGTGCCTGTCCGCCTGTCTGCTGCCGGTCGCCGGCTGCGGGGACGCCGAGGAGGAGAACCCCACGTCCGTCACGATCTGGTGGGCCCAGTGGGAGCCGGCCGAGGGGCTCCAGGAGCTCGGCGACGAGTTTGCGGCCGAGACGGGCATCGACGTCAAGGTCCACCAGATCGGCTGGCCGGCGTACCAGGACCAGGTGTTCCTGAACTTCGGCAACCGCACGACCGATTTCGACATCGTCGTCGGCGACTCCCAGTGGCTCGGCCGGCGCGAGGTGCCCGATCCGTACTACGGCGGTGAGCGCGGCTTCGAGCCGCTGCCGGGCATCCTCGGCGATCGGGGTCAGTCCCGCCGGGCCGAGCGCGAGCATCGCCAGTGGATCGGCCGCGGCGCGACCAAGGGGCTCTACCTCGAGCTGACCGACTGGATCGGCGAGGCGGTGGACATGGACACCATCCACCCGCTGGCGGTGCGGTACCTCTGCGAGTACCCGCCGGGCTCGGGGCGCTACTACGCCGCCCCGTGCGAGACGGACGCCGTCGGCTTCGCCTACCGCAGGGACTGGTTCGAGGACCCCGCCGAGCGGGCGGCGTTCCGGGAGCGATACGGCAGGGAGCTCGCCGTTCCGGAGACGTGGGAGGAGTTCCGCGAGGTGGCGGAGTTCTTCACCCGTCCGGACCAGAAGCGCTACGGGTGCGCCCTGCTCACCGGGCGCGGGTACGACTCGCTGACGATGGGCTTCCAGCACTTCCTGTGGGACTGGGGCGCCCGCTGGGGCGACCGCGAGACGTTCCGCGTACAGGGACACGTCAACAGCCCCCGCGCCGTCGAGGGGCTGACGTTCATGAAGGAGCTGATGCCCTTCGCCCCCGAGGGCGCGACGAACTTCGACTACTCCAACACGCTCCAGGCGTTCATGAACGGGTCGGTCGCGATGGCGATGGACTACTTCGCGTTCTTCCCGGGGATCGTCGCCGACGAGGAGATGGGCGAGAAGGCGGGCTTTTTCATGGTCCCCCAGCGCGACGGCGTGCGATACGTCAGCCTCGGCGGACAGGGAATGAGCATCTCCGCGAAGATATCCCCGCAGCGCCAGGAGCTGGCCAGGAAGTTCATCGCGTGGTTCTGCAGGACGGAAACGCAGAGGAAGTGGATCACCAAGCCCGCCGGGTTCACCGCCAACACGGAGATTCTCGCCGGCGAGGCGTTCCGCAGCGCGGCGCCGTACAACGAGCCGTTCGCCAGGTCGATGGACCACCTGCGGGATTTCTGGAACGTGCCGGAGTACAACGAGCTGCTGGCCGTCTCGCAACGATACGTGGGCGAGGCGCTGGACGGGGTGAAATCGCCGGACGAGGCGCTGGACGCGCTGGCCGACGACTACCAGGATATCCTCGACGACGCCGGGTATACCGAGTGACGCCCGCCGGCGGAAGACGAACGGCAGTCGCGCCCGGAGGGCCCGGCGCGCCGGCGCACGAAGTGAGCGCGTGAGATGGGTGGACGGACCGGACTTCTGCGACACGGGTTCATCGCGCCGGCGCTGATCCTGCTGATCGCGCTGAACGTCTTTCCGCTCGTCTACAACGTCGTGCTGAGCTTCACCGACGCCGAGCTGAGCACCGACCGCAGCGACTGGGTCGGCGGCGACAACTACGCAGACGTGTTCACCGACCCGCGCTTCGCCGCGGCGCTGCGGACGACCGCCCTGTTCGTCGCGGCGGCCGTGTCGATCGAGCTCGTGCTGGGCTTCGCGCTGGCGATGGCGATGCGGGAGGAGTTCCGGGGCAAGACGGCCGTCCTGACGTTCCTGCTGATCCCGATGATGCTCTCGCCCGCGGTCATGGGCCTGTACTGGAACCTGATCCTCAACGGGCACTACGGCGTGCTGAACCAGGCGCTGGGGGCGATGGGCCTGCCGACGCCGCAGTGGCTGACCGACCCGTCGCTGAAGCTGCTGTCGATCGTGATGATCGACGTGTGGATGTGGACGCCGTTCATGATGCTCATCGCCCTGGCGGGGCTCAACGGCATCCCGCGGTACATCTACGAGGCCGCCGAGATCGACCGCGCCGGGCGGTGGCGGGTCTTCCGCAAGATCACGCTGCCGATGTGCGCGCCGCTGCTCGTGCTGGCGATGCTGTTCCGCACCACCGACGCGCTGAAGCAGTTCGACCTGGTGATGGCGACGACGGGCGCCAACGACGCCGCCACGCAGACGCTCAGCGCCCTGCTGTACCAGGAGATGTTCCGCAGCGACAAGGTCGGGCTCGGCAGCGCCTACGCCTGCACGGTGCTGGTGATCGTCATCGCGCTGGCGAGCGTGTTCACCCGCTACATCGACCGCATCCAGCGCCGGCAGGGAAAGGTCGAGACATGATCCGCCGGCTCGTCATCGTCGTCTACTTCCTCATCGCGGCCGGTCCGCTGGCGTGGCTGGTGATGACGTCGTTCAAGCACACGCCGGACACCATCAGCTCCGTCGCCAAGTACGTTCCGACGCTCGCCGAGGACGCCCCCGACGACAGCCGGCGGTTCCCCGTCACCGTCGAGGGATACCGCCGCCTCGGCGAGCCGTTCGCCGGCACGACGCACAGCTTCTTCCACTACCTGCTCAAGAGCGTGATCATCGCCCTGCTCAGCACGGGCGCGTCGATCGCGCTGGGCACGGCGTGCGCCTACGGGTTCAGCCGCTTTCGCGTCGCCGGGGCGAAGGACTGGCTGTTTTTCATCCTCTCGACGCGCTTCCTGCCCCCGCTGGCGGTGGTCGTGCCGGTGCTGATGATGTACCGGCGGTTCGACCTGCCCAACACGCACCTCGGGCTGATCCTGCTCTACACGTCGTTCAACCTCTCGCTGGCGGTCTGGCTGATGAAAGGTTTCATCGACGACATCCCCCGCGCGTATGAAGAGGCGGCGCTGGTCGACGGATACTCCCATCTGCAGGCGTTCGGGCGGATCATCGTCCCCGAGGCGGCGACCGGCATGGCCGTGACGGCCGTCTTCTGCCTCATCTCCGCCTTCAACGAGTACGCGTTCGCCATGGCGCTCAACAATTCCCGCGCCGTGACCGTGCCGGTCTACTTCGCCGGGCTCCAGGGCAACATCTCGGGCATCCCCTGGCCGCAGATCGCCGCGGGCGTGCTCGTGTTCGTGGCGCCCGTGATCGTGTTCACCGTGCTGGTCCGCCGCCACCTGCTGCGCGGCGTGACGTTCGGGACCATCAAGCAATGATCGGACTCATCGAGAAGACGAGTCTCGCCGCGATGGCGGCGGGTCTGGCGTTGATCCTCCAGCCGTGGTGGGCGGGCGGATTCCGCGCGGGCTTCTTCGTCGTGGCGTTCGCAACGCTCGCCTACATTGTCTTCTCGCACCTGCGCCGCCGGGAGGACGCGTGAGCAACATCCGCCTGGACGACCTCCGCAAGACCTTCCCCGACGGCACGACCGCCGTGTGCGGCGTGAACCTGTCAATCAAGGACGGCGAGTTTCTCGTCCTGCTGGGCCCGTCCGGGTGCGGCAAGACCACCACGCTCCGGATGATCGCCGGGCTGGAGTCCCCGACGGCCGGGCATGTGCTCATCGACGACAAGGACGTCACCGCCCTCCGACCCGGGCGGCGCGACGTGGGGTTCGTTTTCCAGTTCTACGCCCTCTACCCGCACCTGAGCGTCCGCGAGAACATCGCCTTCCCGCTGGAGTCGGTCGGGATGAAGCGGCGCGAGCGGCGGCGGATCGTCGACAGCACGGCCGAGCGGATGGGCGTCACCCCCCTGCTGAAGCGCCACCCCCGCCAGCTCTCCGGCGGCGACCAGCAGCGGGTGGCGCTGGCGCGGGCGATGGTCCGCTGTCCGAGCGTGTACCTGATGGACGAGCCGCTCGGCACGCTGGACGCCGACCGCCGCAGGGAGATGCGGGAATTCATCCGCGCCCAGCAGCTCGACATGAGCGTGACGACGATCTACGTCACGCACGACCAGGAGGAGGCGATGACCCTC
>CAZADC010000254.1:0-5884 GCA_964483755.1 uncultured Planctomycetaceae bacterium
CGTTCGCAAGTGCCTGGACGCCGTGGCGGCGATACGCAACAAGTGGCCGGAGGTACACGTGTCGCTGGGCTTTTCCAACGTCAGTCACGGCCTGCCGAAGCGGCATTACGTGAACCTTGCGATGCTGGCGCAGGCGATTTTCATGGGCGCCGACGCGGGAATAGTGGACCCCACCTCGCCGGGTACGATGGCGACGATATACGCCGCCGAGGCGCTGGCGGGGCGCGACGAGTTCTGCATGAATTACGTAACCGCCGCCCGCGAGGGCAAACTGGACTGAGTAAGGTATCGCGCGGGCATCTCGTTCACCCGCTTGTGGCGAGGGCTTCGGCGCGGTATATCTTCATAAACCATGGCGGTGACGACGGGGAAAATCCGGAAGAACCTCGAGCGGATACGCGAGGACATAGCGGCCGGCTGTGCGAAAGCGGGCCGCAGCGCTGAAGATGTCTGGATAATCGCCGTGACCAAGTCGGTGGACTTCGAGACCATCAGGAACACCCTGGACGCCGGACTGACCGACTTTGGCGAGAGCCGCCCGCAGCAGTTGGCGGCCAGGGCAGAGCAGTTGGACGCGCACCTGCAACGCCGTCGCGGCGAAGCTCCGGGACCGGTCCGCTGGCACCAGGTAGGTCACGTCCAGCGGAACAAGGTCAAGCAGATACTCGGCGTCGCGGAGCTTATCCATTCGCTGGATTCGCTGCGACTGGCCGAGGAAATCGACCGCCGCGCCGAGCGGGCCGACGCGGTCGCGCAGGTCCTGCTGGAGGTGAACTGCTCCGAGGAGCAGCAGAAGCACGGCTGTGCCGTCGGCGCCGCCACTCACCTTGCCGAGATGGTCTGCTCGCTGAAGCACCTGCGGCTGATGGGGCTGATGACAATGGCGCCGCTGGCAGACGACCCTGAGCAGGCCCGGCCGAGCTTCGTGCGGCTGCGGGAACTGTTCGAGGAAATCCGTCACGAGGGGATAGGCGGGGAAGACTTCCGGCATCTGTCCATGGGCATGAGCCAGGACTACCGCATCGCCGTCGAGGAAGGCGCGACGATGGTCCGCATAGGAACGGCCCTGTTCGAATAACAATTCTGCCACAACGATGTTTGCCACAGAGACACAGAGACCTCAGAGAATATAAAAACAACAGTACGCACAGTGCGGGTGTGTAATAAGTAGCGACGATATTGGGCGATCTCTGCCCGTTCAGTATTCTGAAATGCTTCCGCTGTTTTTCTCTGCGTGCTCTGTGCCTCTGTGGCCCATTAATGTGCCCTTGCGGCTACTTGAGTGCCTCGATAATCGCCCGGCAGAAGGCCGGCAGGTCGTCCGGTTTGCGGGAGGTGATTACGTTTCCGTCCACGACGCATTCGGCGTTCACCCAGTCGGCGCCGGCGTTTATCATGTCGTGCTTGATGGCGACGAAGCTGGTGGCCTTTTTGTCCTTGAGCGCGTCGGTGCAGCAGAGCATCCATCCGCCGTGGCAGATAGCCGCCAGCACCTTACCCGCCGAAGCCGCCTGCCGTATGAACCGGATCATCGACTCATGGCGTCTCATGTAGTCCGGAGCCCACCCGCCGGGCACAACCACGGCGTCGAAGTCGGTTCCGCTGACGTCGTCGGCGGAGGCGTCCGATTCGCACGGATAGCCGAGCTTGCTGGGGTAGGCCTTACCCTCCTCGGGCGCGACGCGGGTTACTTCCGCGCCTTCCTCGATGAGGCGGAGGTATGGATACCACACCTCCAGCTCCTGGTACTCCTCGGCGAGCATGATGGCGATTTTCCTGCCTTTCAGGGTCATCTTTGCCTCCCTTGGGCTTGCTGAGCTTCCTTAACGTTTACTCCGGAAAGAATTATAGCAGGCCAATTGCCGGTCTATGGCTTTTCCCCGGCCGTCGTGGAGCGAAAAACCGGTAAATCACAAACAAGCTTCACATCGACAGGCGGGAGGCGTTATACTACCGTCGTCAGCCCGTCCGCTGTGGTGGTCGGGCTTGATTTGACGATAGAGACAATCAGGCGGGGCCGTAGCTCAGTTGGGAGAGCGGCTGGTTCGCAATCAGCAGGTCAGGGGTTCGAGTCCCCTCGGCTCCATTCCGCGTCGCTCGCCGGAAGGCGAGCCATGCGCACCGCCCGGAAGGACCCGGCGAAGCGCTGGCGAAGCCGGGCAAAGAAGAGCAGGAGAGCGGGCGGCGCGCTCACCCGCGGCCTCCTGGGCCCGGGGCGAAACGACGGGCGATCTGCCTGCTCCCCTTTCCGGGCGTCGTCCACCCGAGTGACAGGCCGGAGCCGGGTGACGAATCGACCGCGCAGGCTGACTCATCTCCACTTTCTCGTCGCGCAGCATCTTGGCGCAATCGGCGCGGCGGTCGTACAATGTCGCTCGGAGTTGTCGGCCATCCGGACGTCCGAACCCGTCCTTGGCCGGGGCGCGCCTGGCATCAGCAGGAGGCGTCGGGTCGCGCAGCCGCACCACTGGGGAGGAAGACGGCGGTCAGGCGACCACGACGCCGGTCCGGCGACTGCCTTGGAACAGGAAGGGAGAATCCATGAGGACTGCGTCGGTTCTTCTGCCGATCGCTCTTGCGTCGGTCCTGGTGTTCACGTCCATCGCCGGTGCATGGGAGCCCCTCGTGTGGGAGGAGGACTTCACGCTCGATCCCACGCGGGATGCGGGCGCCCGCCCCACCTGGATGGCGGCGGAGCCGGGCAAGTGGACCTGGGACCCCTCCGTGATCCATGACGGGCTGCTGCATCTGCCGCTCAGCACGGACGGCTGGGACCCGGTCGACTGCATGCCCTACAACGACTACGACGCGCCGCGGATTCTCATGGACGTCGAGTTCCGGTCGATCAGCACCAGCGGTAACGGGCCCGGCATCTACTTCTACCTCGACATGGCCGACAGCACGGCCAACCCGGGCGGGACGATCTTCGGCATGGTCCGCCTGGTGGCGACGCTCCACGACAACGGCACCCCGAGCAACCCGGACGACGACTTCCAGCGGTTCTGGTACGGCGGGGACGATGCGAGCAATGTCTGGGGCGCGCCGTACCTGCTGGCCGACAACCTGTCGACCGGCTTCCTCAAGATCGAGGCGGACGTCAACACCGTCACCGACCACGTGGACCTGCTCCTGACGGACCTCGGCGACCCGCAGCGCTCGCCGATCGGGACGTCGCTGGACTACGTCCGTCACGATGCGCCGGCCTCGTGGAACATCGCGCGGCGGTTCCACTTCTCCCCGCAGATGACCGACTCGCAATGGGATTACGTGCGGGTCCAACTGGTGCCTGAGCCGGCGACGCTGGTTCTTCTGGCGGCCGGAGGCGCGACGCTTCTCAGGAAGCGCCGCCGCTGAACGGGCTTGCCGCGCCGAGGGCGTCGCGACGGGGCGCAGAGCCGTCCCGACGGCCGGCCCACGGCGACCGCGTGGGAATGGCGGCGTGCTCAGTCCGCCTGGGCGTCGAGCGGTCCGGGGCCGGGCTGCTCGTCCGACGGTTCATCGCGGAGTTGCTCAATCGTTCGCTCCATCGCCTCGGCCTGCTTGCGGCAGGCGACCAACTCCCGGCGGAGTGAGCCGATCGTCGCGTCCTTCTCGGCCGCCTCGGCGCGCAGTACGTCGGCGTTCTGTTCGGCCGCGGCGGCCCGGCGCATCGCCCCGTCCCGCTCGCCGGTCAGCTCCTGCACCTGCCCCTGAAGCTCGCTGATCCGCCGGTTCGCGGCGACGAGCTTGGCGCGAAGCTCCTCCATCTGCGCCGTCAGCTCATGCTCCTTGCGATCGCCGACGGCCTGAACGTCCTCCGCCTCGGCCGTGGCCCGCTCGAGCGCCTTCGTCGCGGCGGCCAGGTCCTCCCGCGCCTGCGCCAGCTCGCTCCGCGCCTGCGAGAGCTCGTCGGTCGTGACGCGGTGCTCGCTGCGGGCGACGCATCCGCAGGCCGCGGCGAGCGCGACGGGTATGAGCGCGAGCGTCCGTGGTGTCATGGGCGGGTTCCTTTCTGCGGCCGGGCGCGCGGAGCACGGCCCCGACGCCGCCACCGGCCGGATTCCGCGGTGCCGCCGGTCGCGCGTCGTCGGGATCGTTTCGTCGTTCGCCGTCCGCAGGAAATTGTAGGCCGTCGGCGCGGGCGAGGCGACCCAGGCGGGACGGGCGCCGTGTACCGCGCCGGGGCGGTGTCGCCTTCGCCGGGTCGGACCGCCCTCGTCGTCCGGCGCCGTCTTCACAGCCGGCGCATACAGGAGGCGAAGGCCGATCCGTCCGTCGTCGCGGGCGCGGGCGACCTTCGCCTCTTTCGGGCGTCGCATGGGACGGTCGCAACGCGCAGGCGTTACTCGTCGATGGTGATCGCGTCCACGGGGCAGGCGTCGGCCGCCTCGCGGACCTCGTCCTCGATGTCCTCGGGGATCGGGTCCTCCTGCACCACGGCGACGCCCTCATCGCCGAGCTGGAAGACCTGCGGGCAGATGCTCACGCACGAGCCCGTTCCGACACAGATGTCCGGATCCACTTTCGCCTTCATGACGATTCCTTTCGCTCCGTTGTTGCGGCGTCTCGCGGCTGCAATCGGCCGGACGCGCCCGCAGCGGGCCCGGCACGCCGATACCATACGCTCGGCCGCCGGCGCGCACAAGTCCCGCGGCGGCGAAGCGGCACGTCAGATCGCGGCACCGGTCAGCCGAGGGCGACTTCCTTGCTGGACTGCCAGAGCCCGTGGATGTTGCAGTAGGACAGCGCGTACAGGCGTCCGGGCTTGTCGGTCTTGAAGGCCGCGGCGCCGCAGGAATGCGTGTAGACGGGCCCCTCGTCGGCGCCCTGGGTGGACTCGCCGTGGGCGTCGAACTCGAACCGGGCGACCTGGACGACGAGCTTGGCGTCCTCGGGCAGGAAGTACAGCTCGATCCAGCGGATGTGGTGAGCGGTCGTGTTGGGATGCTCGACCTCTTTGCCCACGGTAACGCGGACCTCATTCCAGTCACCGGCGGCAAGCTGATCGGGACACTCGATGACCGGCACGTGCTTTTCCTTCGCCCAGTCGTCGGTCTGGACGAGTTCGGTAAGCTGATGGTGAGACATAGGTTTCTCCTGCGATGGAAGGATAGCGACAGGCCGGGCGAGTCGCCCCGCAGGCGAACCGTGCTCGCCCCGGCCGGGTTTACGACAACGGGCAATTGTAGGCGGGCACTTTCGGCCGACGGCCGGTGCGGCGGAGCATTCATCGCGGCCGCCCGCACGCAAGGCGCCGTGCGTGTCGGGCCGGAGAGGTTGACGGCACAATGCGGCGAGGCGCCCTCGGAAGGACGCCGTGCCCGATGGACCGGCAGGACGTCGCGATATGCCGAAAGGACGCTACGGTCGCCGTGCCTGGAGGCGGGGCCTTGCAATCGCCGCGGCGGCGCGTAATGCTTGCCGCCCTTCCGTTCAATCTCACTATTCCAGGAGAGACGTACATGGCTCGTGAGCGTGCAGTCGTCGTGGGCGCCGGCGGGATTTCCAACGCATGGTTCGGCCCGCTGATCGAGGAGAAGGTGGACATCCCCGCCGTGGTCGACCTCCGTGTCGAGGCGGCGCAGGGACAGATCGAGAAGTACGAGCTCGACGCCGAGGCGTCGAGCGACCTGAAGGCGACGCTCGAGAAGCACGAGCCGGACTTCGTCGTCGACCTGACGGTGCCCGAGGCGCACTGTGAGGTCACCTGCACGGCGCTGAAGGCGGGCGCCTGCGTGATCGGCGAGAAGCCGATGGCGTCCAGCATGGCCGAGGCGCGGAAGATGGTGCGCACCGCCGAGCAGACCGGCAGGATGTACATGGTCAGCCAGTCGCGGCGCTGGAACCCGCTGCACGACCGGGTCCGGCGGACCGTCACGCGCGGCAAGATCGGCGAGCTGACGAC
>CAZADC010000255.1:0-5844 GCA_964483755.1 uncultured Planctomycetaceae bacterium
GTGCTGAACCGGGGCCGTCTCGGTGGTCGGCGGATCATTATGACCACAGCGCGATGACGGCCGCGAAACGTCCGGCGGCGTCGCCGTTGCGGCGATGGCTGGGGAACATCGGACGTTCGCCCCGACGCGAGCAGATCGTGCACAGGCCGGCAACGTGAATGTGGCCGGGCGGCACGCCCGCGGCGGCCAGCTCGGCCGCGTTGAGCCCCCAAAGGTCCAGGCACATGGCGCCGTCCCTGACGGGGAAGAATGCTCCGACCCGATCTCCGACGCCTTGTCGCATCGCGTCGAGCACGTCCTCGCCCACCTCGTAGCAGCAGGCCCCCGCCGACGGGCAGATGCCGGCGACGATCCGTTCCGGGCGGGCGGCGA
This sequence comes from uncultured Planctomycetaceae bacterium, assembly GCA_964483755.1. GTDB lineage: Bacteria > Planctomycetota > Phycisphaerae > SM23-33 > SM23-33 > CAZADC01. Next base: position 373 of record CAZADC010000255.1, read on the forward strand.
AGTCACCAACCATCCGCTCGACCATTCGGGGGCCGATGCGCCCGGCCGTGCTCCGCCACGACGCGTGGGCCACGCCGATAACGCCGGTCTCGACGTCGGCCGCCAGGATCAGCGGGCAGTCGGCGCTGCGCCCCATGAGCCCGAGCCCGTCGCGGCCCGTGACCAGCGCGTCGCCGCGCCCGGCGCAGCCCGGGCGGTCGACCGCCAGGACGTCGCCGCCGTGCACCTGGTCCATCCACGCGATCCCGTCCAGATCGAGGGCGCCCGAGAGGATTGGCCCGGCCGCGCCCGGGTCGTGGCGGATAACGCGCGGGTCCGGGCCGTCGGATGACGTCACGATGTGGACGATGCCTTCGACGTTCGCCAGCGCGCCGAATCGGCCGATCGATTCGCCCAGCCCCTTGGCCGGTGCGGTCGAGAACACTCGCCCACCGGGATGCAGCGCCGGACCGCTCACGACCCCGGAGACGGCTGGGGCGCCGGCTCGTCATCGGCCGGCTCGTCATCGGTGACGCCCATCCAGTCCCACCACGGGCGCTCGGGCTCCGGCTCAGGCGCGGGCGGCAGGTCCCCGGTCAGCAGGGGCGTCCACTCGTACGACTCGTAGCCGAGGTCCCGCCCCGTTCGCTCGACGAGCGACGCGTGCGCCTCGTGTCGTACGCTGAAGGCCGGGTCCCCCAGGCAGTCGACCAGCACGCGCAGCGAATCCGGATCGCGGAAGCTTCCCAGCGCGGCCGCGGCGGCGGTGCGAACGTCTACCGATTCATCGGCCCGCGCCGCCTCGGCGAGCGCGTCGGCCGCTTCGGGGGCGTCCGCGCCAGGCTCGAGCGTCCTGTCCAGCGCCGTCGCCGCCTGCCAGCGAACGGCGGCGGCGGTGTCTGCCGATACCGACTTGATCAGCGGCGGAACGTACGTCTCGACGAAGCTCTCCCAGTCCTGCCGGTTTTCCGGCCCGGCCTTGCGGGCGTGCATCTTCTCCCGGTATCGCGCGCCCGCCTTGCCGAGCGCCGCAGCCGCCGTGGCGCGGACGGACGGGTAGGCGTCCGTCTCCAGCAGCGTGACGTATCCGTCCAGCACAGCCGGCGTCGTCAGCCCCCATTGCTCCTCGCTCAGCAGCGTAACGCCCCGGCGGCGGACGTCCGGGTCGTCCGGGTGGAACATCATCGCGACGAGCTCCTTCCCGCTCGGTCCGGAGAAGACGCCCGTCAGGTCGATCTCCTTGTCCGGGTCCTTGCAGGAGGACGCGGAGAGTGCGAACGCGGCCGCAACGAGAATGGTGATTGTATGTCTCATGGTCTGCTCAGACTCGCCTTTCCCTCTCGACCGGCGCGGGCGCCGCGGGGACGCCGGGCCAATCCGTCGCGGCGGCCTCCAGCTCGTCAGCGGGTACGGGCGTGACGCGGTCGAGCGCCCGCCCGCCGAACCGCTCGCCGAGGCGGCGGAACCGGTCCGCGTTGTCGGTAGTGAAGCACTCCAGGCGCCCGCCCCCCGGACGGGGCGACAGACGTCCGGCGAGACTCAAACGTCGCTGCACCTCGCCCGCCGCGGCCGCGGCGGAGCTGACGATCGCGACGTCCGGGCCCATCAGCTTGGCGATTGCCCCGGCCAGCAGCGGATAATGTGTGCATCCGAGAACCAGGGCGCCCGGGCGGGCCCGCTGGATGTCGCGCAGGTACTCGCTCAGGACGCTCAGGACGATCGGGTCGGTCTCGCCGCGCCCCTCCTCTACGATCGGCACCAGCAAGGGACATGCGGCGGCTACGACCTGTCGCTTCGGTTCGGCCGCGGCGAATGCGTTCTCGTATGCCCCGGACGAGACTGTCGCTTCCGTGCCGATCACCGCGACGGGAGCGTCGGGGCGATCGCGGACCGCCTCCAGAGCGGCCGCGACGCCGGGACGGATCACGTCCACAACGTCCACCGGGCCGTGCGCCTCCAAAGCGTCCGTCGCCGCCGCCGAGGCCGTGTTGCACGCCACGACGAGCAGCTTGGGATCGCGCTTCAGCAGAAAGGCGGCGTCCTCGAACGCGAAGCGCCGGACGGTCTCGAGCGATTTGATGCCGTACGGCACACGGGCCGTGTCGCCGAGATAGAGAATGTCCTCCCCACCCAGTGTGCGCGAGAGCTCGCGGACGACGGTCAGACCGCCCAGTCCGGAATCGAACACGGCGATCGGCCGGTCGTTCACGCTGTCTCGCTCGGCGCAGGACACGCATCAAGCGTATGGAACGCCGCCCGGCAAAGCAAGAGGCGCCGGGTCCGCAGAGCAATGTGCCTTTCCGGCTCGCGGCGCAGGCCGCAACGGCGGAGCGATTGAAAACCCGCGCCCGCTCCGGTATTCTTCCGGCATGGGCGTGACCCGCGCGAAGATCGAGGCCAACCTTTCACGCATCCGCGACAACGTGGCCGATGCGTGTGCCCGATCAGGGCGCGACCCGGAGGGCATCGGGCTGGTCGCGGTCACCAAGGCCGTCGATTTCGACACCGTCAAGCTCCTGCTCGACGCGGGCGTCACCTCGCTCGGCGAGAACCGCGTCCAGCAGCTCGTCGAGCGGGCCGACGCCATGGAAGATCACCTCGCCCGCCGGCGCAACGAGCTGCCCGCCCCGGTCGCGTGGCACATGATCGGGCACCTGCAGCGAAACAAGGTCCGCCACGTGCTGGGCGTGGGGCGCCTGGCGATGATCCACTCGGTGGACTCGCTGCGCCTCGCCGAGGAGATCAGCTCCCGCGCCGAGCGCGCCGGGCAGACCGTTCGCGTGCTGATGGAAGTCAACTGCTCCCAGGAGGCCCAGAAGCACGGCGTGGCCGTCGGGGCGGCGACCCACCTCGCCGAGACGATCGCCGGGTTCGACTCCCTCCGCCTGTGCGGTCTGATGACGATGGCGCCGCTTTCCGACGACCCGGAAGACGCCCGGCCGAGCTTCGCCCGCCTGCGCGAGCTGTTCGAGGAGATGCAGACCGAGAAGATCGGCGGCGACGACTTCCGCGTGCTGTCGATGGGGATGAGCCAGGACTACACCGTCGCCGTCGAAGAAGGCGCCACGCTGCTGCGCATCGGCACGGCAATCTTTCAGTGAAGCGCAAGCTCAAAGTTCAAAGTTCAAAGCTGGAGAAGAAGCAGCAAGGCATCGCCCACGCCACAGCGCTTCAAGGAATCCCCTCCAGCGGCCGTCCGTCTGTCTGTCGGCACGACGTCCTCGCTGAGTTGTTAATGTCGAGTCTTGGACCTCCGGCGTCCGCCCGCATGCTCATTGCGAGGCGTTTCGCGTTTCTTCTTCGTCTTCTTCTTCCCCTTTGAACTTTGATCTTTGAACTTCGCCTTGCACCGCCTGAACACACCCGCCTGCCCGAGTCTGTTTCGCATTTCGAGCTTCGCTTTTCGGATTTGGTGCTTCGTGCTTCGGATTTGCCGTTCCCTAGCACGTCAGGTGAATCACGCACGCCTTGCGCCCGGCCGCCTCGTTGTAGGCCTTGACGGCCTCGGCGCTGGGCAGCAGATGGTGCTCGATCCCGCGCCGGCGCAGGAACGCCTCGCCTTCGGCGGTCAGCTTTGCGCCGCCGTGAATCCCCGTCCCGAGGAACAGCACCCGCGGCCCGCCCTTGCAGACGCGCTTCAGCTCGCCGTCGGTGAACTCGTGGGCCGTCGCCCCGGCCTTGCGGAGCGCCTTGTCGCGACGCTTCACCTTGCCGTCGGCCCGGACGTATACGTCCTTCTCGTACGCCTTGCCGTCCACCGTCACCGACCCGAATCGCAGATCGGTCAGCTCCGGGTAGTCGCCCACGGTTTTCGCCACGCCCTTGAGGGGCTTCCTGCCCACCGCCTGCTGTGCGATCGCCACGGCTCCGAGAAGGACCGCGTCGTCGCCGAGGCTGGAGACGGCAACCTTCCCCCCGGCCGGCAGCCTGGCTTCCATCGGATCGGCCGCGATGACCTTCTCCACGATCGGCATGATGTAGAAGTCGCACGCCTCGATGACCCCGCCGCCCAGCACGATCACCTCCGGATCGAGCAGGTGGAAGACGTTCAGGCAGCCCTGCCCGAGCACCTCGGCAGCGCGCCCCAGCACCCGCCTGACGAGGGGGTCGTCGCGCTCCAGCGCCTTCCGCAGCGAGCCCGACTTGATCAGCGACAGGTCGCCATCGAGGATATCCGTCAGCGCGGTCTGCTCGCCGTCCGCGACGCCCTGGCGGATGTCGCGCTCCATGGCGCTTCGGCTGGCGAGCGCCTCGAAGCAGCCCTTCCCCCCGCAGCCGCACTCCGGCCCGCCAACCCGCATCTTCATGTGCCCGATCTCACCGGCCGTGCCGCGATGGCCGGTGACGGCCTTGTCGCCGATGACGATCCCGCCGCCGATGCCGGTGCCGACGAAGATGCCGACGACGCTGTCGGCCCCGCTGGCCACGCCGAGCCACTTCTCCCCGAGCGTGCCGCAGTTGACGTCGTTGCCCAGCGCGACGGGCACGCCGAACCGGTCGGTCAGGGCGGGCACGACCTCCACGCCGGTGAGCTGCGTGTTGGGCGTGAAGACGATCCGTCCGCCCTCGGCGTCCACGGCGCCCGGCACGGCGAGGCCGATCGCACGCAGCGAGTCGGTCGTCTCGCCCGCGTCCTTCAGGAGCTCGTCGATCAGCCCGATCAGAGCGGCCACGGTTCGTTCCCCGCCGCCCTCGCGAGGCGTCTCCGTCCGCTCGCGCGCCAGGACCCGCCCGGACGGGCGGACCAGGGCCGCGAGCATCTTCGTGCCGCCCACGTCGATGCCCAGATACAGCTTTCCCTTGCTGCTCGTCTCAGCCATGGTCGTCTCCCTGATTCCGTTCGTCGTATGATAGCACGCCGTCGGCGGCGCCGCTAAGATGCGGCGCGAGCTGCGCAGAACGGAATCGGTCGCCTTGTGCCGCCGTCGCCGTGCAGTGCTGCGGGACACCCCCGGGCTCGAACTCACGACGGGAGCCACGCTCACTTGGACATCTGGCAGGACATGCGGGCGCAACTCACCCGGCTGCGGGAAGCCGACCTGTATCGCGACCCGCCGGTGATCGATTCCGCCTGCGGAGCGCGAGTTGTCGTCGATGGCCGGGAGGTGGTCTGCCTGTGTTCGAACGACTATCTCGCCCTGGCGAACGACCCGACGATGCGGGCTGCCGTCGTCGAGGCGGTCGAGCGATGGGGCGTCGGAGCGGGGGCGTCGCGGCTCGTCAGCGGAACGACGCGCGTCCACGCCGATCTGGAGCGGGCGCTGGCGGGCTTCAAGCGGACGGAGGCGGCGATCGTTACGTCCACCGGGTGGCAGGCGAACCACGCGGCGATCGCCGCGATGGTCGCATCCGGCGACCTGGTCGTCTGCGACAAGCTCAACCACGCGAGCATCGTCGACGCCGCCCGCGCGTGCGGCGCCCGCCTGCGGACGTATCCCCACCGCGATGTCGATCGACTCGTCCGCCTGCTCGACAAGCACCGCGCTGAATACC
>CAZADC010000256.1:0-5842 GCA_964483755.1 uncultured Planctomycetaceae bacterium
CGGCAAGGCCGAGCGGTTCCCGGTGATCCTCTTCGGCGAGCGGTACTGGTCGGACCTGGCCGAGTGGATGCGCAAAGCGATGCTCGGCAGCCGCTACGCGAAGATCGACGAGTCGGACATGGACCTGTTCACCGTCACTGACAGCCTCGACGAGACGGTCGAGATCATCGAGCAGGCCTGCGCCGTGGACCGGGCGCGGAAGGAAGGCCCGGCGTGGGGCGAGCACCGCCGCACGGGCGAGGGGACCGTCGCCGGCCAGCCGCCCACCACGGACCGCCGCCGGGGGCGCAAGCGGAAGTAGCCGCTCGCCGCCGGTCGTCGGGGGACAGCATGGGGTCGGGGGACAGCATACGGGTCTTCGTTTCCTCCGCCGGCAGCGCGGATCAGCACGCCCTGAAAACCAAGACGGGTTAGTCTCCTGTATGCTGTCCCCCGATGGTGTCCCCCGATGGGGAAGGCCGCCGCGTTGCAGTACAAGCAGGCCGTTGCGCCGATTGCCGCCCGCCGTCAGACGCTCTCGCGGACCTTGGCGTCCTTCGCCGCGACCTTCTCGGCCTGGTCGGCCTTGAACTTCGCGAGCCGGTCGGCGAGCGCGTCGTCGCCGGTCGCGAGCACCTCGGCCGCAAAGATCGCCGCGTTCGTCGCGCCCGCCTTGCCGATGCTCATGCACGCCACGGGCACGCCCGGCGGCATCTGCATCGTGCTCAGGGCCGCGTCGACGCCGACCAGCGGCCCGGACGCCATCGGGACGCCGATCACCGGGAGCGTCGTCCCCGCCGCGAGCACGCCGCCGAGCGCCGCGCTCATCCCGGCGGCCGCGATGATCGCCTTCAGCCCGCGCTGGCGCGCCGTCGTCGCGTACTCGTGGGCCGTGTCGGGCGTTCGATGCGCCGAGATCACCCGCACCTCGTATGCGACGCCCAGCTCGTCGAGCTGCTTCAGGCACCGGGTCATGCACTCCAGGTCGCTGTCGCTGCCCATCACCACGCCGATCAGCGGCTTGTCGCTCATGTTCGCTCCCGTTGGTCTCGCATGTCGAAGGCGACCTTGATCGCCCGGAATCTCGCCTTGTTCATCGCCGTCTCGAAGGCCCGACGGTACTCGCCCAGCCGGTACGTGTGGGTGAGCATGCCGTCGGGATTGAGCTTGCCGGCCTCCATCAGCTCCATCGTCAGCGCGTAGGTTCCGACGCGCCGCCCGTCGTACCGCTCCATCTGGCGCCCGTACGCGCCGAGCACCGTCAACTCGGTGAACCACACCGGCGTCAGGTCCGCGCCGCGCCCGGTCCCGGTCGCGACGAGCACCGTCTGTCCGCGCGAGCGGGTCCACTTGAGCGCCTCTTCGAGCGACCGCGTCGCGCCGACGCACTCGAAGACCACGTCGTACCCGCCGGAGAGCATGCAGTTTCCGAACCGCGACCGCTGCACCGTCCCGCCGGTCCGCTCGGCGATCGCGCCGAACCGCTCCGCCGACGAACGGCCGAGGCGGAAGAACGCATCCGCGCCGCGGGCGGTCGCGAGCGGCTCGACGTGGGCGGCCGTGTCGAGCGCGTCGATTGTTCCATCATACCCGATCGCGCGCAGGCACGCGATGACGCCCAGCCCGAGCACGCCCGCGCCGTAGACCAGCACGCGCCGCGCCTCGGACAGGTCCGCCCGCAGGACGGCGTGAAGGCTGCACGCCAGCGGATCGACGAGGATCGCCTGCTCGTCGCTGAGCGAATCCGGAACAGGAATGAGCTGGCTGCGGTGGGCGACCATCTCCTCGGCGAACGCCCCACCCGCGTCGCCGCAGTAGCCGATGCTCGTCCCGGGCCCGAGCCCGGCGGCGCCCGAAGCGGGGTCGGCGAAGTTCTCGCACGCGCCGTACTCCCCGGCCGCACACCGCTCGCACGGCGGATCGATCCCGCGCACCTCGCAGCAGAGCGTGGGCTCGACACACACGCGCCGCCCCACCCACGCCGGGTCCACGCCTTCGCCGGTCTCGACGACTTCCGCGACGTTCTCGTGCCCGAGAATCGTCGGCAGCGTGCTGAACGCCTGGAGGATCGAGTCGGGCGGCTGCTTCTGGGCGAGCAGGGACACGTCGGTCCCGCAGATGCCCGCCATCCGCGTCCGCAGGCGGACCCGGTTGTCGCCGGGAAGCGGCGGCGCGGGCAGATCCCGCAGGCGCAGGCCGTTGACCCGGCTGCGCAGGCAGCCCGGCCACAGGTGGCGAAGCCATCTGCACGTGATCCAGCCGACCGGCCTGACGCCGTAGGTGATCGCCTGCATGCCGCGTAGAGATAACCGCGTCGCCGGCAAATGGGAACCGCAAATCCGTCCGGGGCGAGGGCAGAGAGGGCGCGTTCCGGCCGTCTCGAACTGCATCTCCGCACGCCTGTCCACTATAATGCTGCGACAGGAAGGATGAATTGCATGACCAGAGGCGCCTTTGTGCTGGCCGGACTGACGGGAGCGTTCCTGATGGGCTTCGGATGCCGCAAGCCGGCCGTAACGTTTCCGGAAACGACGATCGTCCGCCCGGACGCCGCGTCGGGCGCGCTGGACGTGGAGGGCGTCGGAGATGTCGTTCTCTACACGAATGAAGCGGGGCGCGTCGATCGCATCGGCCGGGACCTGGACGGCGACGGGGTTACGGACGAGATTGTCCAGCTCGATCGCCGCACGGCCGGGCCGTACCGCCACCTGGTCCTGATCCTGGACGGCGTCACCTACGAAACCATCCGCGAATATTACGACGCCGGGCACTTCCGCGTGCTGCATCCGCCGTCGCGCGTCGTGGCCACCTACCCCACGCTGACGGACCTGTGCATGGAGGACATCTTCGGGTACGTGCCCTGCGAAGGGTTCGAGGCGAAGTACTTCAGCCGGCGGAAGAACCGGCTGGTGGGCGGGTCGGCGGCCTACCTGGCCGGGGAGAACGAGCCCTACAACCGGCTGCTGGACTACCGGGCGAACCTGATCTGGGACGCCATCGGGTACGTCATGCCCTGGCCGGTCTTCGAGAAGGAGGTCAACGACGCCAAGCGCGGCTTCGACGCGTCGGGCGCCCAGGAGTACGTCGCGTACTTCGTCAGTTCGGCGGGCGTCGCGACGCGGCACGGCAAGGAAGGTCAGCTCCGCTGCCTGGCGTTGGTCGAGCGGATGGTCAACCAGGTGATCTGCGAGTCCCGCGGGCTGACGCGGGTGACGCTGCTGGCCGACCACGGGCACACCTACACCCCCGCCGAGCGGATCCCGCTCGAGGAGCACCTTCGCGACCGCGGATGGCGGCTGCGGGACCGGCTCGACGATCCCGACGACGTGGTGTACATCCGCTTCGGACTGGAGACCTACGCGAGCTTCGCGGCGCTGCGTCCGGCCGCGCTGGCCGAGGACCTGATCGCGGCGGAGGGGGTCGAGCTGACGAGCTACGCCGACGGCGCGAGCGTGGTCGTCCTCGCCCCCGGCGGACAGCGGGCGGTCGTCCGGCACCGCGACGGGCGGTTCGCCTATCAGCCGGCGTCGGGCGATCCGCTGGAGATCGCCGAAGCGCTGCAGACAATCGACGCCGACGCGGACGGGTACTGCGACGCGGACGCCCTGCTGGCCGCGACGGCGGACGGGCGCTTCCCCGCCCCGCTGCAGCGCCTGTGGCGGGCGCACTTCGACCTGGTGCCCAACCCGCCCGACGTGATCATCTCGCTCGCCGACGAGTACTACTCCGGCTCGCGCGGGTTCGGCAAACGCGTGACGATCGCCAGCACGCACGGCGGGCTGAACCGCGCCAACAGCGTGACGTTCATCATGTCCTCGGCCGGTGCGCTCCCGCCGCTGCTCCGCTCGATCGACATCCCCGCCGCGATGCGCGAGCTGCTGGACGTGCCCCGCTGGCCGATGCAGCAGTGACGGAACGCCTTCGTGCACTACGGCCGGATCGTCAGCAGCGTCACTTCCGGGCGGGCGAGAAAGCGGACGCGCGGCGCCCAGCGCCCTTCCATGCCGATCCCGCGGTTGACGTAGGCGTCCATCTCCGCGACGCGGTAGTGCCCCGCCTCGAACCGCTTGCCGTATTTCGAGAGCGTCACAAGCGCCCCGTAGAACGGCAGCGCCACCTGCCCGCCGTGCGTGTGCCCGGCGAGGTACAGGTCCGCTCCGCCGGCGGCCGCGTCGTAGATGCCGCCCGGGTAGTGATAGCAGAACACGACGTATGCGTCGTCCGGGGCGGTCGACAGGGCGCGGGATATCGCCGACGAACCGCTGCCCGTTCCGCCAATCCACACCTTCGTCCGCCCGACCTCCAGAAGCTCCCCTCGCCCCTCCAGCGGCGTGACGCCGGTGTCGTCGTAGAGCTTCGGGAAGACGCGGTGGTAGTTGTCCCAGTTGCCGCGGATGGCGAACGTCGGGGCGATCCGCGCCAGCCGGGTCATGCACCGCCGGAACGTCCCCGCACCGTCGAGGGTGTTCAGCGCGTCGCCCGTAAAGACGATCACGTCCGGGTCGAGGTCGGCGATCACGTCCGGCAGGCGTTCCTCCAGGCGCGGCTCGGCCTCGCTGTGCAGGTCGGAGATGTGCACGATGCGGACGGGGTCGGCGCCGGCGGGAAGCCGGCCGGCGAGCTCGACGCGGGTCACCTCCAGCCAGCACGGCTCGATCCAGCGCCCGTACGCCGCGCATAGAATCCCCAGCACCGCGGCCGCGACAATGCCGACGCGAACAGCGCGGCGCCACCGTCGACGCTCGGGCGCCGGCCGGTGGCGAATCTTCCGCCACGCCCAGCGCGCGACGATGACCGCGGCTGTGGCGTACGTGCACGCGATCAGCCCCAGGAACACCAGGACGCCCAGCTTCTCCTGCGAAGTCATGATCTCCCCGATCGATCACGGAATCGGATTCGTCTCCGCGGGCTGTACGACGGCCCGGCAGGACGGTTCGCGCGGTGCGGCTTTTCGTCTTGATCCCCGCCGCCTCCGGCAGATAATGACAAGTGCAATGGCGATCCGAAAGCCCCTCAGTCCGGCGGACGTGCTGCTACGGCCGCTTCTGCTGCGCTGACGGATCGCTAGGCCGCACCTTCACGAACATCCAGCCCTGCGATCCTCGACGGATTGCGGGGCTTTTGTTTTGCGGATACCCTTTCCCGAACGGAACCGACGACATCCGAGGACATCATGGCCGGCTACGACTTCACGGCGATCGAACGCAAATGGCAGGCGTACTGGGACGAGCACGGCACGTTCCACCAGCCGAACCCGAGCGACGAGGGCTTCCGCCCGCGTCCCAAGCTCTACGTGCTGGACATGTTCCCCTATCCCAGCGGCGCGGGCCTGCACGTGGGACACCCCGAGGGCTACACGGCCACCGACATCGTCTCGCGCTACGCCCGCATGCGCGGGTACAACGTGCTGCATCCGATGGGCTACGACGCATTCGGGCTCCCGGCCGAGCAGTACGCCGTCGAGCACGGCGTGCACCCGCGCGAGACCACGCAGAAGAACATCGAGAACATCGAGCGGCAGATCCGGATGTTCGGCTTCAGCTACGACTGGTCGCGGCGCGTCGCGACGACCGACCCGGACTACTACCGCTGGACGCAGTGGATCTTCCTGAAGCTGTTCAATTCGTGGTACGACCCCGAGGCCGACGCGGCCCGGCCGATCTCGGAGCTCATCTCCGCCCTGGAGGCGGGCGAGCTGGTGGTCGATTTCGGCGGCAACGTCACGGTCCCGCCGATCAGCGAGACCGTCGAGGCGGTCGGGGGGGTGCCCGGCGGGTTCTACAAGTTCCAGGAGCTCGACGACGCCCAGAAGCGACGCCTGATCGACGACCACCGCCTCGCCTACCAGGACGAGGTGCCCGTC
>CAZADC010000257.1:0-5775 GCA_964483755.1 uncultured Planctomycetaceae bacterium
GGAGCGAGAGGTCGACAAGCCGTTCCTGATGCCCATCGAGGACGTGTTCTCGATCAAGGGCCGCGGCACGGTCGGCACCGGCCGGATCGAGCGCGGCATGGTCAACGTGGGCGACCAGATCGAGATCGTCGGTCTCGGCGAGACCCGATCGACGACGGTCACCGGCGTCGAGATGTTCAACAAGACGCTCGACCAGGGCCAGGCCGGCGACAACGTCGGCTGCCTGCTCCGCGGCGTCGAGAAGGCCGAGCTGGAGCGCGGGCAGGTGCTCGCCAAGCCCGGCAGCATCACCCCGCACAGCAAGTTCGAGGGCGAGGTGTACGTCCTGACGGCCGAGGAAGGCGGACGCCACAGCCCGTTCTTCACCGGCTACCGCCCGCAGTTCTACTTCCGGACCACCGACGTGACCGGGACGATCAAACTGCTCGGCGGCGCCGAGATGTGCATGCCCGGCGACAACGTGACCATGGAAGTCGACCTGCTGAACACCTCCATCGCGATGGAGGAAGGCCTGCGGTTCGCGATCCGCGAGGGCGGACGCACCGTCGGCGCCGGCGTGGTCACCAAGATCCTGGAGTAGCCCATGGCCAAGTCCAAGGCCAGAGAATACGTGTGGCTGCAGTGCTCCGACTGCGGGGCGCTGAACTACCGGACCAACGTCCGCGTGCAGGGCGGCGTGCCGAAGATCAAGCTGCAGAAGTTCTGCCCCCGCACGCGGAATCACCAGGAGCACAAGATCAAGCGGAAATAGCCCTCGCGGGCGAAGCGGCGCCGGTAGAGGCAGCCGGGCCTGCCAGCGCCGGTTCGAGCATGCAGCGGCCGGCACCGCCAGCCCGCGGGACACACGGCAGTAGCTCAATTTGGCAGAGCAGCGGTCTCCAAAACCGCAGGTTGGGGGTTCGAGTCCTCCCTGCCGTGGTCAGAGAGGCGGACGGATGACGAGCCCCCTGAGGGGCGGCAGGGCGACAGGCCCCGGACGACGCACCATAAGGAAAGAACGCCAACGTGTCCTTCTTCGAAATCTACAAGCCCGGGCAGGGCAAGTATACGCGAATCCTGACCTTCGCCGCCGTCATCGCGATCGTCGTCATCGGCGCGTACGTGCTCAGCAACGCGCTGACGATGCACGGGCCGTACGTGCAGTTCGGCATCCCGACGGTGATCGTCGTCGCCCTGGGCCTGCTGGTCTACTGGATGGTGAACCGGCAGAAGTCGGCCGACTTCCTCATCCAGACCGAAGGGGAGATGAAGAAGGTCTCCTGGTCCAGCCGGAAGGAAGTCATCGGGTCGACCAAGGTGGTCATCATCACCACGCTGATCATGGCGGCGATCCTCTACGGCGTGGACATGCTGTTCGTCCTGCTGTTCAACTGGCTCGGCGTGACGCGCGCCTGACGCTAAGCCCCGACGCACCGACCCAAGCGTGAATCATGGCCAAGAAATGGTATGTCCTTCGCGTCGCGTCCAATAAGGAAGAGCAGGTCCGCGACGCGCTGGCGAGAAAAGTGAAGATCGAAGGGCTCGAGGACATGATCTCCCAGATCCTCGTCCCGACCGAGAAGCGTCCCAGTCCGCGCGGACGCGACAAGAAGAAGTTCGTCGAGCGGAAGATGTATCCCGGGTACGTGTTCATCGAGATGGACCTGGACGAGAGCGGCGCGATCGGAGAGGACGCCTGGTTCCTCATCCGCGAGACCTCCGGCGTGGGCGATTTCATCGGCTCGGGCGGCAAGCCCACCCCGATGGACGACGAGGACGTCGACAAGATGCTCATGCAGGTCCGCAAGGGCGAGGAAGGCGAGGCCGTCACCGTCGACTTCGAGAAGGGCGACTCGGTCAAGATCAAGGAAGGCGCGTTCGAGAACTTCGAGGGCGCCGTCGACGAGGTGCTCCCCGACAAGGGCCTGGTCCGCGTGGTGGTGACCATCTTCGGCCGGCCGACGCCCGTGGAGCTGGAATACTGGCAGGTCGAGAAGGTGTAACCCGCCGCCGACGGCGGACAAGCGAGGCGAGGAACCATGGCGAAGGAAATCGCGGCACAGATCAAGCTTCAGGCCCCCGGCGGGCAGGCGACCCCCGCGCCCCCGATCGGACCGGCGCTCGGGCAGCACAATGTCAACATCGGGCAGTTCGTATCCCAGTTCAACGAACAGACCCAGGAGTTCGCCGGCACGCCGATCCCGGTGGTCATCACCGTCTACGCCGATCGGTCGTTCACCTTCATCACCAAGAGCCCCCCGGCCGCGGCGCTGCTCAAGGAGGCCGCCCAGATCGCCAAGGGCTCCGGCGTGCCCAACCGCGAGAAGGTCGGCGAGGTGACCCGGGACCAGGTGCGCCAGATCGCCGAGACGAAGATCAAGGACCTCAACGCCCACACCGTCGAGCAGGCCTGCAGGATCATCGAAGGCACGGCCCGGTCGATGGGACTGGTCGTGAAGTAGTCGCGTCACCCGGCGGACGCACTCGCCGGGCATTCGCTCCCCGCGACGGGGACGCCTGACCACGGGCGGAACAGTGGCAGCCGAAAGGCGACAAGGAGCCGTTCATGGCCGAGCACGGAAAACGCTACCGGGAGTGCGTCGAGAAGCTCCCGGACCCGGAAGAGAAGGTCGGCGTCGCCGACGGGGTGGCGAAGCTGCAGACGCTTCCCCAGCCGAAGTTCGACCAGACCATGGAGCTGTGCCTGCACCTGCGGGTGGACCCGAAGCAGGCGGATCAGAACATCCGCGGCGCGGTGTCGCTTCCGCACGGGATCGGCGCGGCCAGGAAGGTCGTGGCGTTCTGCGAGGGCGAGGACGTCGAGAAGGCCCGCGCCGCCGGCGCCGTCGAGGCGGGGTCCGACGAGCTGATCGAGAAGGTCCAGGGCGGATGGACCGACTTCGACGTCGCCGTCGCGACGCCCGCGATGATGAAGAGCGTCTCGCGCCTCGGGCGGATTCTGGGCCCGGCGGGCAAGATGCCCTCGCCGAAGGCGGGCACCGTCGTCGACGACGTGGAGACGGCGGTGACCGAATACTCGGCCGGGAAGGTCGAGTTCCGCAACGACCCGAACGGGAATCTGCACGTCCCGGTGGGCAAGGTGAGCTTCGAGACGCAGAAACTGATCGAGAACGTCGAGGCCTTCGTCGCCCACATCCGCCGGCTGCGTCCGGTGTCGGTGCGGGGCGAGTACATCCGCAAGGCGTCGCTTTCGCTGACGATGTCTCCCTCCGTGGAGCTGGCAGTCTAGAGGTCGACCATGAGCAAACCAGTCAAGCAACTGATCCGCAAGGACCTGATCTCCCGCCTCCACGGGACCGACTCGCTGGCCGTGGTCGGCTTCACCGGCGTGGACGCCAACGACACCAACCGCATCCGCGGACGCCTGATCGAGAAAGAGATGCGGATGACGGTGGTGAAGAACTCCATCGCCCGCCAGGCGTTCTCCCAGCTGGGCATCGAGCCCGCCTCGGACCTGCTGGACGGGCCCTGCGCCCTGGTCTACGGCGGCGAGAGCGTGGTGAACGTCGTCCGCGAGCTGCTGGACATCGGCAGGGAAGTGGACAACTTCACCGTCAAGGGCGCCCTGCTGGAAGGTCAGCCGTTCGGCCCGGACCGCGTCGAGGAGCTGAGCAACTTCCCGACCCGCGACGAGGCGCTGGGAAGGGTGGTCTCGTGCATCCTGTCGGGTGGGTCGAAGCTGTCGGCCGCCATGCTCGGACCGGGCAGCGCCCTGGCGTCGATCCTCAAGCAGATCGAGGAGGACGGCGGCGGGCCGAAGGCGTCGGGCGAGACCGACGGAGGTCCCGAGGCCCCGGCTGGCGAGGAGACGCCCGCCGCGGAAGCGGCTCCCGCGGCCGCAGAGCAGGAAGCGCCCGCCGCGGAGACGCCCGAGGCGGACGAAGAGGGCGAGAGCGAACAGTAGAACCGCACCCATCCGCCGACTGCGGATTGGCCCGCGAGGGTTAAATGGGCGCCAACGGGGCGCTCACCTATCAGGTCGGCTTGGTTTGAAGCACCTGGAGTTGATACGATGGCAGAAGAAGAAACCACAGGACAGGAACAGGAAGCCGCCCCGGCGAAGGAGTTCAGCGACGAGATCAAGGCGCTGGGCGACAAGATCGTCGAGTTGACCCTCAAGCAAGCCGTCGACCTGGCGGACTACCTCAAGCAGGAATACGACATTGAGCCCGCCGCGGGCGGCGCGGTGATGATGGCCGGTCCCGCCGCGGGTCCCGCCGAGGAAGAGGAAGAGGAAGAGGAGAAGACCTCTTTCGACGTGGTGCTCAAGGACGTCGGCGACAAGAAGATTCAGGTCATCAAGGCCGTCCGGGCGCTGACGAGCCTCGGGCTGAAGGAGGCCAAGGACCTGGTCGAGGGCGCGCCGAAGGCGGTCAAGGAAGGCGTGTCGAAGGAAGAGGCCGACGAGGCCAAGAGCCAGCTCGAGGAAGCCGGCGGCACCGTGGAGATTCAGTAGTCACGAGGGTGACCCCACTGGATTCGATCACGAACGGCGAACAAGCCCCGATCTCAGAGCGTATGACCCCGCCGGCGCCGCGCCGGGTGCGGCGCCGGGCGGGGATACGTCTGTCTGCACCGTTGCGCCCGCGTTGAGCAGCGAACTGCCGAACCCAACAGGCGACGCCACGAGAGGAACGCCATGCTGCGAATGGAAAAGAAGCGGAATTTCTCGAAGGTCGGAGACGCCACGCCGGTCCCGAACCTGGTCGATATCCAGAAGGCCAGCTACGCCCGGTTTCTCCAGGCCGACGCCGAGCCGACCAAGCGGGAGAACCGCGGGCTCGAAGCGCTCCTGCGGGAAGTGTTTCCCATCGTCAGCTACGACGAGAACTCCTCGCTGGAGTACCTGTGGTACGAGCTGGGCGAGTCGCGATACACCCAGCAGGAGTGCCGGGACCTGCGCCTGACCTTCGGGCGCCCGCTCCGCATCCGCTGCCGCCTGACCCGCAAGGGCGCCGACGAGGTGCTCGAGGAGAGCATCTACATCGGCGAGGTGCCGACGATGATCGGCGGCGGCGAGTTCATCATCAACGGCGCCGAGCGCGTGATCGTCTCCCAGCTCCACCGCAGCCCGGGCGTGGACTTCAGCGTCGAGATGCAGGAGTCCGACCGCCCGCTGCACGGGGCGAGGATCATCCCCGAGCGCGGGAGCTGGATCGAGCTGGCCGTCAGCAAGAAGGACTCGCTGACCATCCGCATCGACCAGTCCAGCCGCATCCCGGCGACCGTGTTCCTGCGAGCGATGGACGAGCGGTTCGGCACAACCGCCCAGATCATCCGCGAGTTCTACGAGACGAAGAGTATCGAGGTCGACCAGCTCCGCCCCCAGATGTACCTCGTCGAGGGCTTCGTCGAGGAGGAGACGGGCGAGGAGCTCGTCCCCGCCGGCGGGCAGGTCGGCGAGGCGATGACCAAGATCGTCGCCTCGAAGGCGAAGAAAGTCGAGGTGGTCGAGAAGGTCACCGACCCGCTGCTGCTCAACACGCTCAGCGAGGACGCCGCCGACTCCCACGACAACGCGCTGCTGCGGATCTACATGCGCCTGCGACCGGGCAACCCGCCCCAGCTCGACAAGGCCCGCACCCTGTTCGACGAGAAGTTCTACGACGAGAACCGCTACCGTCTCGGGCGCGTCGGGCGCTTCCGCGTCAACCGCAAGTTCAAGCAGGACATCGACGAGAGCGTCATGACGCTCCGCCCCGAGGATTTCGTCAACACGCTGAAGTACATCCTCCACCTCCGCGACGGCAAGGGCGTGGTCGACGACATCGACCA
>CAZADC010000258.1:0-5773 GCA_964483755.1 uncultured Planctomycetaceae bacterium
CGCGAGGTTCGATCCCGAACCGTACGCCTCCAAGATCGGCGGCGAGGTGCAGGATTTCAACGGGATCGACTCGGCCCTGCTCGATCCGCGCGAAGTCAAGCGGATGGACAGGTTCTGCCAGTTCGCCGTCGCTTCGGCGATCCAGGCCGTCGCCGACAGCGGGATCGACTTCTCCAAGACCGACACCGACCGCTGCGCCGTAATAATCGGCAGCGGCATCGGCGGGCTCCAGGAACTCGAGACCCAGCACCAGCGAATGCTCGAGCGCGGACCCTCCCGCGTGAGCCCGTTCACCGTTCCCAAGCTGATGGCCAACGCCGCGTCGGGCAGCATCGCGATCGTCTGGGGCCTGCACGGGCCCAATCACGCCGTGGTCACCGCCTGCGCCTCGGCCGCCAACGCGATCGGCGAGGCGATGCGGGTCATTCAGCACGGCGAGTCGGACCTGATCATCACCGGCGGCAGCGAGGCCGCCCTGACCAAGATCGGGCTGGCGAGCTTCTGCGCCCTCAAGGGGCTCAGCACCCGCAACGACGACCCCGAGCACGCCTCGCGCCCGTTCGACAAGGGGCGTGACGGATTCCTTCTCGCCGAGGGCGCCGGGTGCCTGGTCATCGAGGAGATCGAGCACGCGCGGGAGCGCGGCGCGAAGATCTACGGCGAGCTGGTCGGCTACGGCGTCAGCTGCGACGGGTATCACATCACCGCGCCGGACCCCGAGGGCAGCGGAGCGGTGCTGGCGATGCGCCGGAGCCTTGCAGACGCCGGCGTCAACGGCGAGGACGTCGACTACATCAACACCCACGGGACCAGCACCGAGCTGGGCGACGTCGCCGAGTGCCGCGCGATCAAGAAGACCTTCGGCGACTACGCGACGTCCGGGCTGGTGGTCTCCTCCACCAAGAGCATGACGGGACACCTCCTCGGCGCGTCAGGGGGTGTGGAGCTGATCGCCTGCGCGCTGGCGATGCGCGACAACGTCCTCCCGCCGACGATGAACCTCGAAGACCCCGAGGACGAGTGCAACCTTGACCTCGTGCCGCAGCAGCCCCGCGAGGCGAAGTGCGACCTCATGCTGTCCAACAGCTTCGGCTTCGGCGGACACAACGCGTGCCTGCTGCTCAGGCGGTTCGAAGACTGATCGTTCCGGACAGATTCCACCGAGCAAGCGCGGCGCTCCCGGCGGGGCGCCGCGTTGCATTTGCCGAACGTGCAGCAAGCGTCCCGCCCCGGACGTCACGCAGAGAGGAAGTGAACGCATGAACAGTCTGAGCAGCGAAGGCAGCGCGCTCGTATACCGCCACGAGGCCGAGACCGTCCGCATCGAGCCGTGGGGCGCCGACAGCGTCCGCGTCCGCGCGACGCGCAACCCGCGCTTCAAGGAACTTCCCGGCGCGCTGCTCGGGCAGCCCGAGGCGCAGGCCGAGATCAACATCGACGCCGACCTCGCGACGCTCCGCAATGGGAAGATCACGGCCGAGATGGGCATGACCGGTCGCCTGCGGTTCCTCCGCTCCGACAGCGGCGAGGTGCTGCTGTCCGAGCCCGTCGTCGAAATCCTCCATCCGCCCGGGCGCGGGTACAAGGCGGTCGGCGGCGAGCTCAGCCGCTTGGAGGCGCGGTTCGACGCCCGCGACGACGAGAGCTTCTACGGGCTCGGGCAGCACCGTCACGGCCGGCTGGATCAGAAGGGCTGCGTGATCGACCTGGTGCAGCAGAACTGCGAGGTGACGATCCCGTTCACGCTGTCCAGCCGGGGGTACGGGTTCCTGTGGCACAATCCGGGCGTCGGGCGCGTCGAGCTCGGACGCACCGTCACGCGATGGATCGCCGAAGCGTCCGCGCAATTCGACTACTGGGTGACCGCGGGCGACACGCCGGCGGAGATTCTCGCCCGCTACGCGGACGCCACCGGGCATCCGCCGATGCTGCCCGAATGGGCGTCGGGCTTCTGGCAGTGCAAGCTCCGCTACCGCACGCAGGACGAGCTGCTGTCGGTCGCGCGCGAGCACCGGCGCCGCGGGCTGCCGCTGTCGGTCATCGTCATCGACTTCTTCCACTGGCCGATGGTGGGAGACCTGCGGTTCGACCCGGCCGACTGGCCGGACCCCGCCGGCATGGTCCGCGAGCTCGAGGAGATGGACGTGAAGGTGATGGTCTCGGTCTGGCCGGCGTTCAACCCCAACAGCGAGAATATCCACGCCTTCCGCGAGCGCGGGCATCTGCTGCGGACCGAACGCGGGACGGACGCCCTGTTCGACTTCATCGACGTCGAGCCCGACGGCGTCGTGCCGTACCGCTACTACGACCCATCCAACCCCGAAGCCCGGCGGCACTTCTGGCGGCTCGTCCGTGACAACTACTACGCCCACGGCATCAAGGTCTTCTGGCTGGACGCCTGCGAGCCGCAGATCGATCCGCCCCACCACGACAACGTCCGGTTCCACGTCGGCAACGGGCTGGAGGTCGCCTGCCTCTACCCGTTCCTGCACGAGCAGGGCTTCCACGAGGGCATGACGGCCGAGGGCGAGGAGGAGATCGTCTTCCTCTGCCGTTCCGCCTGGGCGGGAAGTCAGCGGTTCGGCGCGGCCGTGTGGTCCGGCGACATAAAGTCCACCTTCGAAGTGCTCGCCGGGCAGGTCCGCGCCGGGCTGAACATGGCCGTCAGCGGCATCCCGTGGTGGACGACGGACATCGGCGGCTTCCACTCGGGCGATCCGACCACGCCGTACTTCCGCGAGCTGATCGTCCGCTGGTTCCAGTACGGGGTGTTCTGCCCGCTGTTCCGCCTGCACGGCGTGAGAGAGCCGGTCGGCTCCCACCGCGAGGGCGGCGCGGACAACGAGGTCTGGACGTTCGGCGACGAGGCGTACGGCATCATCCGCGAGCAGATGCTCCTCCGCGAGCGGCTGCGTCCGTACGTCATGGAGCAGATGGACGCCGCCCATCGCTGCGGAACGCCGCCGATGCGCCCGCTGCTGTTCGACTTCCCCGACGATCCGCACGCGTGGCGGGTGGAGGATCAGTTCATGTTCGGCCCGGACATTCTCGTCGCGCCCGTCGTCGAAAAGGGCGCGCGGGAGCGACAGGTGTATCTCCCGGCCGGGAGCGACTGGACCGACGCGTGGACGGGCGAGCGGATCCCCGGCGGACAGACCGTTACCGCCGACGCCCCGCTGGAGCGCATCCCCGTGTATCTCCGCGACGGCGCCGAGCTCCCGATCGCGCCCGAGTGAGTGCAAGAGGACGGTCGGCCGCGACGCCGGCCCTGATCGAAAGGAATCACGATGTCGCCCAGTCCGCAGACCCACACGTTGCGCGCCGCGTCGTCCGTCCTCACACTGGACGCGCAAGGCCGGCTGAGCTTCCGCCTCGGCGAGCGGCGCCCTTGGGCAGCGAAAGCCCTGTGCATCCTGCACTACTACGACCGCCAGCACCCACGGGCCCAGCAGGTGCCGGTTCCCTGGGACGACTGCAATGCCTTCGGCACGGCCGGGACGTTGTCGCTCAGCGCCCGCAGCAGCCTCGACGTGACGCGGGAGGGCGACACGCGCCTCGAGGCCGTCGCAACGTTCGACTCCATCGACGTCCGCGTCACTCTGACCGTGGAGATGAATCCGGACGGCGAGGGCTTCGACGTCAGCGTCGTCCCCGGCGGCGTCGAGGAGGGGCATCCCGATCTCTACCGGGTGCTGCAGATCGAGCTGCTGCCGGAGTTCGGCGCCGCTCGGACGGGCGAGCAGGGCTACCTGACGCTGCCGAACTGGTACGGCTGCCAGACGTTCTTCACCTCCGCCTACCCGCGGGAGGTCCGCCAGACGGTCTACAGCTCCAACGACCAGTGGGAGTACGTCTGCAACGCCCCGGTGTTCGGCATCACGCGGGCGCAGGGCACGCTCTGCGGGCTGATCGCCGAGGGCGACCGCGACGCCCAGCTCGTATGCCGGCGGCACTGGGAGACCGACCACGCCAACTGCGTTCACCCGAGCCTGGTGTGGCGCTGGGCCCAGCAGGACGATCCGATCGACGGTCCCCGGCGGGTCCGCTACCGCTTCACCCCCCCGGAAAGCGACGACGGAGAGGGCTACGTCTTCGTCGGTAAGCAGTACCGCCGCTTCCTCCGCGAGGACCGCGGCGTGGAGACCTGGGCCGAGAAGGCCCGCACCCGCCCCGAGGCGATGGACTACGCCCGACGGTTCTTCCTCAAGATCTTCATGGCCTACAAGGAGCCGCACCCCGAGGGCAAGGGCGAGTACCACTGCACCTGCACGTGCGACGAGGCCCGCGAAATTCTTCGCCGCTGCCGCGAACGCGGCATGGAGAAGCTGACGGCCGTGCTGGTCGGATGGGGACAGGACGGGCACGACGGCAAGTGCCCGACCTATCTGCCCGTGGACGACCGCGTCGGCGGGAACGCGAAGATGCGCGAGCTGATCGACTGGGCCCGCGAGAACGACGTCCAGCTTGGCGTGCACACCTCCCACGGCGGCGCGTATTCGTGCAGCGACGAGTTCGACGTCGACGACCTGATTCGCCATCGCACGGGCGAGTACTGGCAGAGCGTGATCTGGAGCGGCGGGCAGTCCCATCGCGTGTGCCCGGCCGTGTCGCTCGAGAAGTTCGTCAGGCGCGACGTGCCCGCGCTGGCGGAGCTGGGCTTCCACGGCCATCACCACTACGACGCGGTCGGCGGGTTCGTGTGCTGCTGGTCGCCGCTGCACCCGGTGACGCGGCGCGGCGAATACATCGACCTGCAGCGGCAGGAGTTCGAGGTCGCCATTGACGTCATGGGCAGCGTGTCGACGGAGATGCCCTTCGGGCAGTACTTCGACGTCGTGGACGGGTTCTTCCACAGCTACTCGCGCCTGAGCCCGTGGTTTCGCAGCTCGGCGATGGGGCGATACTTCTGCGACCGGGTCGTCCCGCTGCTGGGCGTGGCGCTGCACGGCAGCCATAAGTGCTGCGAGTCGATCGGCGCCGGGCGCGGCCGGACGTCACGGGAGCGGATGATCGAGCTGCTCGACCTCGCCCTCGCGCCGCAGTACGAGGTGTGCATGCGTCCGAGCCCGGCGTTCGGCATTCCGGCGTATGAGAAGTCGGCCGAGCTGCTCGAGAATGCCTACCGCTTCGCCTTCGGGCCGGAGGGGTACATGACGCGCCTGACCGAGCAGGACATGGAATCCCGCCGCGAGCTCGCCCCGGGCGTGACGCGGACGCGCTACAGCGGCGGCGCGGAGGTGTTCGTCAACCTTTCCGACGCAGACTATGAGGACCTGCCCGCGGGCGAGTTCCGCATCACATAGCCCGAGCGGGCTGTCTGCAGCGCCCTCGCCGTCCGCCGATCGGGCGCGTCACGCGACGGGGCGTCCCGGTTCTCACGCCGCGTCTATTCGACCCTCACGAGCGCAAAGTCGTGGTGTCGGATCGGCAGGACGAAGACGCCGGGGGCGCTGCGCTCGAGCTCTTCGCCGTCCTTCTCCACGTTGTACGCCCGCGCGCCTTCCGGCAGGCCCAGCGCCTTCAGATCGAGCGTCAGCTTCACGGTGTACGTTTCGGCCTTGTCGGCGGGGGCGTCCGGCTTGTCCCCATCGTCCGGCTTGTTCAGGCCTCGCTGCCCGGCATCGTACTCCTCGAGGCTGGGTCCGGCCGACTCGCCCTCCCCCTCGCCGCCCGCGGGCACGGCTGCCGGACCGTAGTTCCCGACGGCCAGCATCGCCTTGCCGTCCTGCGCGAGCACCAGCGCCTTCACGTTCGCGCCCTCGGCCTGCAGGGG
>CAZADC010000259.1:0-5755 GCA_964483755.1 uncultured Planctomycetaceae bacterium
TGACGATCAGGTGAACGGTCCTGTTGCGATCGAATGTCACGTCGGCTCCCGGCTCGCCCGCACCCGTCCGGCCTCGCACCGGCGGCGCGCGGGGATTGAAGTTGAACTCGCGAAGACTATAATGCGCGATTCACGGAAATGCACTATCGACGGCGACACGGGATTCGCCGCCGGTTTCTACAGCGCCCCAGAGGAGCGATTCATGAATCAGGCGAGCAGCGACGCCATGGAGCAGTTGGTCGAAAAGGACACCTGGACGGCCGAGGACGCCCGCCAGCTTCGGCGGCAACTGTCCAGGAGCAAGGACGCGCCCCGCAGGCTCAGGACCCTCCTGTCGCAGATGGAGGCGGACAACCCCGATCCGTCCGGTGCGCCCGCTCTGAAGATCGGCATCGCCCGCTTCATGCTCTGTCGGTTCGCCGAGGCGCTGAACGCGCTGAGCGCGGCCACCGACAACAAGGACCGCCGCTACTTCCAGGGGCTCTGCCTCAAGCACCTGGGCGAGTACGACCAGGCCGTCGAGGAACTCCAGCGGGCGACGGACCGAGGGTGGGAAGGACCCGAGACGCAGTTCGAGGTCGTCGCGTGCAAGGCGCTGGGCGGTGACACGGACGCCGCGGGCAAGGAGTTGGACAAGCTGGCCGGCAAGCACGGCGACTCGGCCGACTTCGTGTATCTCCAGGGGCTCATCGCCGAGCTGTCGGGCGACGGCGACGCCGCCGAGAAGGCCTACCTGAAGGCCCGCGAGATCGACGAGGACCACTCGGCCGCCACGTTCCGCCTGGCGTACTACTACGACCTGCACGGCGACGAGGACGAGGCGCTGGAGCTCTACCGCGAGGTGGTCTCCAGCCCGCCGGTCCACGCCAACGCGCTGCTGAACATGTCGGTGCTGTACGAGGACGCCGGCAAGTACGACATGGCGATCGCCTGCCTGCAGCGGATCCTGGCGACGAACCCCGGACACGCCCGCGCGCGGCTTTTCCTCAAGGACGCCGAGGCGTCCAAGACGATGTATTACGACGAGGACCAGGCCCGGCGGATCGCCCGACGCAACGCGGTGCTGGATATCCCGATCAGCGACTTCGAGCTGAGCGTCCGGGCCCGCAACTGCCTCAAGAAGATGAACATCCGCACGCTCGGCGACCTGGTCCGCACCACCGAGGCCGAACTGCTGGCGTACAAGAACTTCGGCGAGACGTCGCTGAAGGAGATCAAGGAGATGCTCTCGGCCAAGGGGCTTCGCCTCGGGCAGGCGCTCGAGGAAGAGGGCGGCGAGTTCGCCGGCTCGCTGATCTCCTCCGGACCCGACAACGGGCTGCTGGCGACGCCGATCGACCAGATCGACTTCTCCGTCCGCGCCCGCAAGGCGCTCGACACGCTGGGCGTCCGGGTCCTCGGCGACCTGACCAGCAAGACCGAGGCCGAGCTGCTCGCCTGCAAGAACTTCGGGCAGACGAGCCTCAACGAGGTGCGCCAGCGCCTCAACGAGCATGGCCTGCGCCTGCGCGAGCCGAGCTGACCACCCGGCGGCCGCGGCAGACCGTCCGCGGCGCGCCGCTGACCGAGTCCCTCTGACCGTTCGGCCCATGGCGGGGCCGGGAGGACGCATGAACGCTCACGCCCTCCGAGGCGCATGGAAGCCGTTGCGGGCAATGCTGCCCTGGGCGGCGCTGGCGATCGCCGGCGTGCTCCTGCCCGGGACGCTCGCGAGCTGTGACAAGCCGGGCAAGCCCGCGCCGACCGCTCCCGCGATCGAGGCGCCGCCGGGCGTTCCGACGATCCGCGTGCTGCTCGGCAGCTCTCGCGCCACGGCCGCGCGCGTCGCGACCACGGGCGGATACGCCCTGCTCGCCGACGGACGGACCGTGCTCAAGTCCGACGACGCCCTGCCCGACAGCATCGTCTCCCGCAACGGCGACGCCTGGCGGTTCAACGAGACGAGCATCGAGGCCGAGTCCGTCAGCCTGCGGACCAGCCCCGCGAGCCACTGCAAGGTCGCGGGCGCCACCTACCGCGGCGACCTGCGGTTCCTCCCGGCGATTGACGCGCCCGACGCCTTCGCCATCGTCAACCACGTGGATATCGAGAGCTATCTATGCGGCGTGCTCAGCCGGGAGCTGTATCCCGACTGGCACGACGAGACGTACGCCGCCCTCGCCGTCGCCGCCCGGACCTTCGCCCTCTACCACATGAAGACGACGGGCACGGGAAAGCGATGGGACGTCGGCGACGGGCAGGCCTCGCAGGTCTACGGCGGGCTGACCGGCGAGACGGACAAGTCCCGGCGGGCCGTGAAGAGAACCTTCGCGACCGTCCTGGTCCACGGCGAGGGGACGGGACGCATCTTCATGACGCAGTACTCCTCCTGCTGCGGCGGACGGGTGAACGGGGCGCGGGTCATTCGCCCCGCGGCCGACATCGAGCCGCTGCGGGGCGGGCAGGTGTGCACCGACTGCCGAGCGTCGAGCAAATACCGCTGGCCGCCGGTGCGGATCCCGAAGACCGACATCCTCCAGGCGCTGAAGTCGGCCTACTCCGTCGCCCGGTCGCTGACGGGCATCACGGCGATTCGCGTCACCGAAGCGACCGGCTACGGCAGGGCGGTGTGGATCGACGTCGTCGACGGCGACGGCGGGAGCGTCCGCATCCGCGCCGAGGACCTGCGGCTGGCGCTGCTCCGGTCGGGAGCGCCGTCGGCGAAACGCCTGTACTCGATGAACTGCCGCTGGCGGGACGTCGGCGATGCGATGGAGTTCTACGACGGGCGCGGGTTCGGACACGGCGTCGGGCTCTGCCAGTGGGGGGCGCAGGGCAAGGCGATCCGCGGGCTGACGGCGGAGGAGATTCTGGAGTCTTACTACCCCGGCTCGCGCCGGGTGCGGGCGTACTGATCTCGGCGCAGGGCTTCCGCCCCTGTTCTGACGGACCGGCCTGCAGCACGCACAGCCTGGAAAGGCTGTGCTACCGACGTGCCGCGTATGACCTTTGACATCTTCGATTCCGCGCATAAGCTTCATGCGCGACCGGCTTTCCCACCATTGAAAGGACCCCGACGATGAAACTGTCGCAACGAATCTCAGCCGTGGGCGCCAGCGCCACCATCGCCGTGACCGGGCGGGCCAAGGAGATGAAGGCCCAGGGCATTGACGTCGTCAGCTTCGGCGCGGGCGAGCCGGACTTCGACACGCCCGAGTTCATCAAGCAGGCCGCCAAGGAAGCGCTCGACGCCGGCGACACGAAATACGTGCCGAAGCAGGCGGGGGCGCTGCGCGAGGCGATCTCCGCGAAGCTGAAGGCCGAGAACGGGCTGGACTACGCGCCCGACAGGGTGATCGTCACCTTCGGCGGCAAGCACGCGCTCTACGACGCCTGCCAGGTGCTGGTGGACCCGGGCGACAAGGTGCTGATCCCGGCGCCGTACTGGGTGAGCTATCCGGAGATGGTCAAGCTCGCCGGCGGCGAGCCGGTCGCCCTGCACGCCGGCCCGGACGCGGGCTTCAAGATCACGCCGCAGCAGGTTCTCGACGCGGCCGACGGCGCCAAGGCGCTGATCCTCAACTCGCCGAGCAACCCGACGGGCATCTGCTACACGCCCGCCGAGCTCAAGGCGATCGCCGACGCCGTCCTGCAGACCGACCTGATCGTTCTGACCGACGAGATCTACGAGAAGCTCATCTACGGCGACACGAAGTTCGTCTCGTTCGCGACGCTCGACGACCGCCTGCCGGCCCGGACGGTGACGTTCAACGGGCTGGCGAAGACGTTCGCCATGACCGGCTGGCGTCTCGGATGGGCGGCCGGGCCGGCCGACGTTATTGACGGGATCCAGCGCCTGATGAGCCACGAGACCACCAACCCCGTGAGCTTCGCCCAGGCCGGGGCGCTCGCCGCATACACGTCGCCGGAAGCGCCCGCGGCCGTCGAGGCGATGCGGGAGCAGTTCGAGAAGCGCGGACGGCACATGCACGAGCGGCTCAACGCGATCGACGGCGTCTCCTGCACGCCGCCGGCCGGGGCGTTCTACTGCTTCCCGGACGTCAGCGCCCACTACGGCAGGACGCTCGGCGGCATGGAGGCGACGGACTCGATGTCGTTCGCCAAGGCGGCGCTGGAGTCGGCGAAGGTCGCGCTGGTGCCCGGCTCGCCGTTCGGCGAGGACCGCTGCGTGCGTCTGAGCTTCGCGACGAGCATGGAGCAGATCGACGAAGGCCTCGACCGGCTGGAGGCGCTGCTGAAGTAGCCCGCGATTCAGCGCGGCGATGCGGACGGGCCGCCCGCGCCTGCCGGCGCCCCGCCCCGCAGCGCGGTGCATGCGGGCGGGACAACCGACGTGGCCCGAGAACGGCGCGACCATCTCGAGATGCTCTGCAGCGTGGGTGACCTGTCCGCGCGCCTCGCCGGCAGCGCCGACGTCGAGACGTTTCTGCGCGAGCTGGTCGACATGCTGGCCGGGCACATGCAGTCCGACGTCTGCTCGATCTATCTCTACCGGGAGGATACGGACGAACTCGTCCTTCGGGCGACGCACGGGCTGGCGGCCGATTCGATCGGACGCGTCCGCATGGCGCTCGGCGAGGGGCTCGTCGGGCTCGCGCTCAAGGAGCACCGCCCGATCCGCGAGGACTACGCCTCGCGCAACCCGCACTTCAAGGCGTTCGACGACATCAACGAGGAGCCGTACGAGAGCTTCCTCGCCGTGCCGATCCAGCGCGGCATCGAGCGGATCGGCGTACTCGTCGTGCAGCGCGAGGAGCGGAACTTCTTCGACGACGAGGACGTCCAGGCGCTGCGGGCGACGGCGTCGCAGCTCGCCGGGGCAATCGAGAACGCGCGCCTGCTGATCCACCTGCGCGGCGGGGCGCCGGAGGCGCAATCGACCGAAGCGCCGCCGACCCTCGTCAAGGGGCGCCTCGCCAGCGAAGGCTTCGCCTGCGCGCCGGCGACGGTGGTGGACCCCGCGCGGGAACGCCGGCTTTTCGCGGCCGACGCGTTCGCCGAAACGTACACGGCCGACAATTTCCATGACGCGCTCGACCGCACGCAGGAGCAGCTCCGCGAGCTCCAGGACCGCCTCAGCGAGCGCCTGCCGGAGATGGCGTCGATGATCTTCGACGCCCACCTGATGATGCTCAAGGACCCCGCGTTCGTCGCCGAGATCGTCGAGCGGATCGACGCGGGCGCCAACCCGCCCCGCGCGGTGATCGAGGTCGGGCGGCGATACGCAGACATGTTCGCCGGCAGCCCGCATGCCTACATGCGCGAGAAGGCGCAGGACGTCGAGGACCTCGTCCGCCGCCTGGTCGCCAACCTGACCGGCCGGGCGCACGGCGTGGAGGCCGGCGGACAGCGCGTCGTCGTCGCGAGGGAGCTCTACCCCTCGGACGTGCTCAAGCTCGCCGGCGAGGAGGTGTGCGGGCTCGTGCTGGTCAGCGGCGGCGTGACCAGCCACGTGTCGATTCTCGCCCGCTCGCTGCACGTGCCGCTCGTGATCGCCGACGAGCCCCGCCTGCTGGACCTGCCCGAGGGGGCTCGCGTGCTGCTGGACGGGAAGCTCGGCAACATCTACGTGAACCCGACGGAGGACGTCGTCGAGCGGTTCCGCGCCCGCAACGAGGCGGAGGCGACCGTCGAGGCGACCGACGTCGAGGTGCGCGACGAGACCCGCTTGGCCGACGGGGCGCGCGTCCGCCTGCTGGCGAACATCAACCTGCTCAGCGACTGCGCCGCCGCCCGCCGCGTCAAGGCCGAGGGC
>CAZADC010000260.1:0-5728 GCA_964483755.1 uncultured Planctomycetaceae bacterium
GCTCACACCCGTCGCGGTGCGCTCTTACCGCACCGTTTCACCCTTACCTCCCGACGGGTCCGGGGCAGGCCCGTCGCGGCGGGCAGGGCGCCCGCGCGATGCGAAAGGCCCGCTGCGGGCCCGTCGGAAGGCGGTTTGTTTTCTGTGGCACTGTCCCGATCCCGCCGCGCCGAAGCGGGCGGGACGGTGGGCGTTACCCACCGCCGTGGTTCAGCGGTGCTCGGACTTTCCTCCCCCCGCGCCAAGGCGGGGAGCGATCTTCCGCGCGTCCGGCCATTTCGATTATACGCCGACCCGTCGGATCCGCCAAGGCGGACAGATCGGCGAATCCGCGGCAGTTCCGGTGCGTGGCAAGCGACGCGCCCTGCCCGCTGCTCCTCGGCGCCATGCTTCCCTTGGGAAGCATGTTCCAACAGTGAGGCGTTTACGCGGGGGCAGTCGATCGTGGCAGGAGGTTACGATCGCCCCTTACGGGGCTCGTGCGTTGCCGGCCGCGATCCCAGGGCTCCGCTTCGCTTCGCCCTGGGCTATTGACGATCGCCCCTTACGGGGCTTGCCGGGCGCCGTCGTCCGGAGCAGCGCGTAGGGCGTGCAAATCGTGTTCTGATTCTTCTTCATCTGCCGCCTGTTGCCTATTTCCTATCGCCTGTCGCCCATTGCCTGCTTTTGCCGCTTGACGGGGCGGCGGGGGCGCCGTAGTATTGTTCGGTATCTGTTAGGTATTGCCGTCGAGGAGGGCGGCGCGATGAGGATCGAGGACATCGGCGAGGCGATCGGCGTGGTGGCGAGCTTTTCCGGCGGGCGGGCGACGCCGCTGGAATTCCGTTGGGGCGGGCGGCGTTACCCCGTCGAGGCCGTCAACGCACGCTGGATCGACCGCGCCGGCGACGCGTACTCCCTGCACTACAGCGTGCAGTCCGGGTCGGAGACGTATTTCCTGCACTTCCAGGCCGCGGACGTCCAGTGGCGGCTGGACCGCGTCGCCATGGATGGTTGAGCGATAACGAACCCGGGCAGACGCCCGACCTGTGAGCCTCCGGCTGCGGGGCGGGCATGGACCTTGCGCGGTGTCTTTTCCAGGGCGCCGCGCGGAGCAAGCGGTGCGGGGCGCGGCGGCCTGGGAAGGCGGCCGCGCTCGACCAGGCGAGCAGGTCGCGGTGCTCGACGAATTCCGAGTGAACTGACCATTGCGCTGAGGGCGTGAGGCTGCGGCCTCGCCGGCGAAAGACCATCATGACTGACGCGCGGCATCTGACCCTTCACGTGGACATCGACGCGTTCTTCGCGTCGGTCGAGCAGCGGCTGATCCCGTCGCTGCGGAACCGCCCGGTGATCGTCGGGAGCGGATGCATCGCCTCGTGCAGCTACGAGGCGCGGGCCTTTGGACTCCACGCGGGAATGTCCCTCCGCGAGGCGAAACGGCTGTGCCCGCCGGCGACAATCCTCGTCGGCGACTACGCGATCTACCGCTGCTTCGCCGAGCACGTCTGGGAGGTCTGCCGGCGGTACACCTGCGGGCTGGAGACCTACCTGGACGAGGCGTACGGCGACGTGTCCGGCACGCCCGCGCTGCAGCGACTGGGCCCGATGGGCCTGGTGGAGGAGATCCGCGGGCGGATCGGCGAGGAGGTCGGCCTGCCGGCGTCGGCGGGGCTGGCGGCGAACCGGATGATGGCCAAGCTGGCGTCGTCGTCGGCCAAGCCGGGCGGGTCGGCGTGGATCGAGCCGGGGTGCGAGGAGGCGTTTCTCGACCGGCTGGCGGTGGACAAGCTCCTCGGCGTCGGACGGAAGACCGCGCGGAAGCTGCGCGACATGAACGTCCGGACGGCGGGGCAGCTTCGGCGGTTCTCTCGCGCGGCGCTGCGGTCGATGTTCGGCGCGCGGGGCGAGACGCTCTACGAGCGCTGCCGCGGGTGCGACGAGCGGCGGATCCGTCCCGACGGGCCGCCGAAGACCATCTCGCGCGAGACGACGTTTCACCGCTCGACGTGTGATCCGAAGGAAATTCGCGCGATGCTCTCGTACCTGCTGGAGCGGGCGATGCGTGCGGCGAGGGAGCTGGACCTGGCGGCCGGGGGGGTCGAACTGACGATCCGATACGACGACTGGCGGCAGCGGACCGCCCGGCGGACGCTCGCCGAGCCCACGTCGGCGGATCACAAGGCGTACGCCGTCGTCGAGGAGATGCTCGGGCGGCTTCACGTCCGGCGGGTGGCGCTGCGGCACGTGGGGGTGGTGCTGTCGAAGTTCGTCCCGGCCGGCGGGGAGGCGACGCTGTTCGAGCCCGCACGCCAGGCGCGGCGGCGGGAGATGTACCGGGCCGTCGACGCCGTGCGCGACCGGTTCGGACACGCCGCGCTGGTCACCGGCGACTCGATCCACCTCCTCGGACGCCTTGAGCAGAACGATTACGGATTCGTCCTCCGCACGCCGTCGCTGACGAAGTGACGTACGGGCCGCGATGCGGGTGCTTCGCATCCTGATTGGAACATGCTTCCCAAGGGCACCGTCGCGACGGTGATGACGCCGGGCCGTAGGGCGTGCAGCCGTGTTCTCCGGCTGCACGCGGAACTACGGGCTGCACAGCATGCCTGCGGAGCAGGCATGGCACCCAAGATTTTCGCACGCGGAACGACGGCCGCACGCGGAACGGCGTTCCCGCGCGGAAGTGGCAGGGTGCGTGGCTTGCCCGCGCACCATGAATTGCGTGGACATACGTTGTCGGATTCACTCGCCATTCTGCACGCCCGCAGCGGGTACTCACTCGCACGCGGGACGATCCGCCCGGAGGCGCTCGTCACCCGGGTGGCCGAGCTGGGGTATCGGCGCGTCGCGCTGACCGACGTGAACGGATTGTACGGCGCGACGGTGTTCTGGAAGGCGGCCGTCGCGGCGGGGCTCGAACCGCTGCTCGGTGTGGAGCTGGTCGAGGAGGGGCGGTCCGTCGTCGCGCTGATCGACGCCGACACCGGCTACGAGAACCTCTGCCGGATCGTCACGCGCCTGCACGCGCGACGGCCGGTCGCGCCGTGCCCGCAGGTCGATCCGCCGGAGCACGCCGACGTGCGGGAGGCGGGCGATGCCGACCTGCCGGCCGACCTGGCCGCGATGGGCGACGGGCTGCAGCTCATCGTCGAATCGGACGACGTCGCGGCGGGGCTGCTGCGGGCGGGCGTCGACGGCGAGCGACTGTGGTTGGGGGTCGATCCGCCCACGCAGTCGGCCGGGCGGGTCTATCGCCTGCGGACCCTCGCCGAGGCGGAAGGGCTCCCGCTGGTCGCCACGGGCAGGGCGCTGCTCGGCTGCGCCGACGATGTGGACGCCGCCCGCGTCCTGGCGGCGATCCGCACGCGCCGGACGTTCGATTCCGTCGACGCCGCCGACCTGCCGCATCCGCGGGCCGTGCTCCGATCGCCGGAGACGGTGCGGAGCGGGCTGGTCGGCCTGTCCGCCGCGGCCGTCAACAATCGCCGCCTCGCCGAGCGGTGCGCGGGCTTCCGCCTGCTGCCGCGGCGTCCGGTGTTCCCGCACTACGAATGCCCGCGGGACCTGTCGGCCGAGGCGTATCTGCGACGGCTTTGCGAGGCGGGCGTCTCGCGCCGCTACGCCGACCGACCGCCGGCGGGGCTGGCCGCCCGCCTGGACCGGGAGCTGGAGCTGATCGCCCGCAAGGGCTTCTGCGAGTACTTCCTGGTGGTCCGGGAGATCGCGGACTACGCCCGCTCGCGCGACGCGCCGGTCGCCGGGCGGGGCAGCGGCGGCAGCAGTCTGGCGGCGTACCTGCTGGGCATCACGAACGTCTGTCCGCTGACGTACGACATTCCCTTCGAGCGGTTCCTCAACGAGCGGCGGGAGGATTTTCCCGACCTGGACCTCGACTTCTGCTGGCGGATTCGCGACGACGTGATCGACTTCGCCTTCCGGCGGTGGGGCGGCGACCGCGTGGCGATGGTCTCGACGCACAACACCTTCCAGCCCGCGTCGGCGGTGCGGGAGACCGCCAAGGCGTTCGGGCTCTCCGACGGGCAGATCTCCCGCCTCGGGGGGGGCGATTTCCGCGGGCCTGACGCGCCGGCGCCGATGCGGCGCATCACGTCGCTCGCCCGGCGGCTGATCGGCCTGCCGCACCTTCTGTCGGTGCATCCCGGCGGGGTCGTCATCGGGCGCAAGCCCGTCGGCCGCTACGTCCCCGTCCAGCGGGCCGCCAAGGGCGTGCTCATCACCCAGTACGACAAGGACGGCGTGGAGGACATCCGGCTGGTCAAGCTGGACCTGCTGGGCAACCGCAACCTCTCGACGGTCCGTTACGCCTGCGAGCTGATCCGCCGGCGGACCGGGCGGCGGGTGGACCCCGAGCGCCTTTCGCCCGACGACCCGGAGACGTTCGACCGCATCCGCGCCGGGCGGACCGTCGGGTGCAACCAGCTCGAATCGCCGGCCATGCGTCACCTGCTGCGGGCGCTGCGCCCGCGACACCTGCGGGACGTGATGCAGGCGCTGGCGCTCGTTCGGCCGGGCGCGGCGAGCATCGGCATGAAGGACACGTTCATCCGCCGCCGGCGCGGGATCGAGCCCGTCCCGCCGGGCGATTCGCGCGTGGACCCGATCCTCGCCGCCACCGAGGGCGTGATGATTCACGAGGACGACGTGATGCTCGTCGCGGCAGCGCTGATCGGAAGCTCCCTCGCCGACGGCGACTGGTTCCGCAAGGCGGTGCAGCAGTGCACCGACGACCGCGAGCGGACCGAGCTCAGCCGGCGGTTCCTCGATCGCTGCCGGGACAACGGGGTGGACGCCGACTTCGCCAGGGACCTGTGGACGCAGATGGCGAAGTTCAACGCCTACTCGTTCTGCCGAGCCCACGCGGCCGGGTACGCCGTGCTCGCCTACGCCGGGGCGTGGCTGCGGACGCACTACCCGCTGGAGTTCTGGACGGCGGCGCTGAACAACAACCAGAGCATGTATCACCCGCGGGTCTACGTGGAGGAGGCGAAGCGGTGCGGGGTGCGGTTCCTCCTGCCGGACGTCAACCGCAGCGGCGAGGAGTTTGCGATCGACGACGGGGCGATCCGCGTCGGGCTCGACCGGGTCGACGGGCTCGGACCGGTCGGCGTGAAGACGATCCTCGACGCGCGGCGCCGCCGGTCGTTCGGGTCGCTCAGCGAGTTCGTCGCCCGCACCGGCCTGGGGGAGAACGAGGTGCGGTCGCTGATCCTCTGCGGGGCCGGCGACGGGCTGGGGCGCCGGCGTCCGGCGCTGATGGCCGAGCTGAATCTCGCCCGCGCGCCGGCGCCCGCCGCGATGGGCGACGGTGCGCCGCTGCTTGCGGTCGCCCCGACGATTCCCGACGTGGGGACCGACTACTCGCCCGCCCGCAAGTACGCCGACGAGCGGCGGGTGCTCGGCGTGAACGTCCGCGAGCACGTCATGGCGCTGCTTACGGCCCTGATCACCAACAAGGAGCGCTACGGCTATATGGCCTGCCCATGTCGTCTGGCCGCGGGCGACCGGGAGCACGACCGCGACATCATCTGCCCATGCATCTACCGGGAGCCGGATGTAAAGGAGTACGGCAGCTGCTACTGCAACCTGTACGTGTCGCAGGAATGGAACGAAGGCAAAATCCCCCGGGCGTATGTTCCCGAGCGTCGTCCGCCCGATAAAATCGTCTGAAGCCGCGGCCGGAAAAATCAGGAAAACTTGTCAAAAGCGATCATGTCTTCCTCCA
>CAZADC010000261.1:0-3808 GCA_964483755.1 uncultured Planctomycetaceae bacterium
GACCTGCCCGCCGCCAAGGGCCGGAGATGCGCGGCTGTCGATTCACTGCGAAGTGGACACGTCTGACCCAAACGACACGTCACTGAACCTGCACTACCGTCCGCGAGCCGACGAAGGTCCTGTCGAGCTTCGCGTGCAGTTGGCCACGACGCCCCTGCCTTGGGGTGGCGTACGGTGGTGGTTCATCTGCCCGCTGGAGCGCGGTGGCCAGGAATGCGGCCGACGCTGCGACAAGCTCTACCTCCCGCCTCGGGCGGGATGGTTCGGCTGTCGCAAGTGCTACGACCTGACCTACCGATCCTGCCAGCAGACTCGCCCAGGCGGACAGTATGGAGCCGTTGCCGCGGCGCTGGGCATACCGGCCGACATGGTGCGGAACCTGCTGCGGAAGCGGCGCAGGCGATCCGCCGGCTGAAGGACCAGCCCAGCCCACTCCTCACCCTTGGCACCGTGCGATCCTTGCGCTATTCTCCATCCTGACTGAAAAGGCTGCCGAGAATGGCGCCACACACCTTCTTCGCCTGTTCCGACATTTCCGGGTCCTCCAGGTAGCGAGCGGCATGACGCCTGAGGTTCGTCGCGTCTGTTTCCTCCAGCGCCTGAGTCGCCACCCACAGACCGGCGGCAGCGCCTCGCAGCGCTTCCGGGTTTTCGCCCTCGGGGGCGTCCGTCGGATTCTCTGCAATGGCAGCAAGCCCATCGGCCGCCTCCGCCCACCTGCGCACCAGCAGCCACCCGCAATCGGGCAGGCCTCGCAGGAGTATAGCATGCGCCGAATGCACAATCGCTTCCGGATACCTTCCCTGGCCGATCAGCATGATCGCGAAATTGGCGTGCGCCTCGGGGGCCTCCTCGCGAAGCTCCAGGGCCCGCTGGTAATGCCTCTCCGCTTCCTTCGGCCGGTCCAGGCCCGCCAGGAGGATCGCGTAGTTGATGTGCGCCTCGGGGTCCTCCTCGCGAAGCTCCAGGGCCCGCTGGTAATGCCTCTCCGCTTCCTCCGGTTCACTACTGTCGATGCAAAGCGCAAGGTTGACGTGAATGCGGGGGGTGTCGGGCTCCATCCTGACCGCCGCAGCGTTGACGTCGGCTGCCAGCGTCTTCATGTCGAGATGCCACAACACCGAACCCCAGCTGTACGAGATATCCGCTTCGCCAATAGCCGTCCAGTCGTAAGCAGCCAGGCGGTCATGGATCACGTCGACCGCGGCTTTCACGGCTTCCGCGTGCCCGCGAGAACGCAGGCCTTCCAGGCAGAGCCCGAGCCACGGCATGCGGTCGGGCTCGTCCACCGCCCACCGCGCCAGCCGCGAAAGCTGACCGCACCAGTCGCGCCCATCAAGGAAGGATTCCGCAAAGCTGTCGTGCTTGGTCGCAACGGATTCGCCTTCCTCCTGCAAGGGACTGGCGGGGAACCCGCCCAGAGCCCCGATCGCCTGCCCATAGGTCCGTGCGTCGAGCAACTCCGCCGCGGCATCCGTCGGCAATTCCAGGCCTACCTGTCCGGGGATGCAGGCCAGCGTGTACAGCGCGTCGAACGCCTGCCGGCGCGTCGTGTCGCCTTCGTCCTCTCGCCAGGCCTCGACCTGCTCATCGATCGACCGATACTCGCCCGTAGCCGCGCGGATCAAGTCGTGGAAGAAGCCCGCGCTGTCAGGCCTCGTCTCGAAACCCTTGATCAGGTCTTCTCGGCGCGTGGGGTCAACGGTCGCCAGGCCGACCGATTCAATATGCTCCACTGCGCGTCGCACTTCGGTCGCCGGAATGGCGTTGAGGTTGATCGCGCGGGCCTCGCGCAGTCCCTGTGGACATTTCTCTTCCGACAACGAACCAAACGTCTCTTCCCGTTCGGTTGTGATGCGGACGATTTTGGGCGGCGGGTCCATGCTGTCCCACGCGCCGACCACGGCGGCGAGCCGGTCCGACACATTCAGCGCGTCGTCCCACACGATAATCAGCGGGCGCTCCTGCGCGGCCGATTCCTCGGCCAGCACATCAGGCCAGTGGCCCGCTGCATCCGCCCGTCTCTCAAACGCTGCGTAACCTCGCTTGACGCAGGCCCGGGCGACCTGGTAGGCGAAGGTCGTCTTTCCGCGCCGGGGGCCGGCCTTGATCCGTATGACCATCGGGCCGGTCGCAAACCCCAGTATGGCACGCAGCGCGTCGTCGAGTTTGACGCGGGTGAAGGCATAGCCGGCCCGCATGTCGCGCTGCCTCGGCCGACCGCCCTGCAAGAGCCGGTTCTCGTCTCCTTCGGTCGTGTCACCTTTGCAGACGATGGGCTCGATGCCGGTCTTCTGCTGATCCTTCAGAACCTGCTCGATCCGGCAGGCCTGCTGCTCCGAATGCGCCGTGAGGTTTTCCAGGATATGCTGCAGGAACCCCGCCAGCTGCTCGGCCAACTCATCCCGCGTCGGCACGTTCTCCGTGCTTTGCTCCCGCAGTACCTTGAGCACTTCGGCGAACTGGGCGTCCCGTCGCATGGCCGCGAGGCCCAGGTCGCTGGACATCCGATCGAGGCTCAGCGCGAGGAAGCGCTCGACCTTCTCCCGATCGACACCAGGCCGGCGAGACAGCCGATCGGCCAATTCGGCCCGCAGTGATTCGCGGGTATCGTCATCGACTTCGAGGAATAGGGCGACGATGTCGCGGGTTATGGTCTCATCACTGGAAATCTGCTCCGCGACTTCCAGCACGGCCGGATCGTGGTCACCAAATGCCCGCGCGATCTCGGGGGGCAGCTCAGCCCCTCGCTCTTCGGGGAGCTTCCAGGCGATCAACTTCTCCCTCAGCGCGGCGACGGCCTCCGCTTGCTTCGTGGCCTTCTTCGTGTCAGAGCGATCGGCAAGCGTAACGATCGCGCCGGTCAGTACCCCGGCGGCCAACTGCTGAATGAGCCCGAAAAGCAGCACAGACATCAGTCACCCCGTTTCTCTTGTCGAAGATGAGCGTGAACTGCAGCGCCGGCGGCGTGCTCGACCCAGCTGCACCATCTGGCTTCACAGGCCCGCCAGGACGCGCCATGCCGCGGCGCGCTCTTCCGGGTCAGGATACCGGTCGTATTGCTCTTTGGGGCAATCCCTGTCCGATCACCCGTCGATTCCTGCCCGCAAGCCGGACCACACCGCGAGTCCTAAAGGGCGAGACGGCCAACGTCAACGCACGGTCGTGACGCGCCGTCCCGCCTGGTCGTGCGGGGGCTTTGCTTACCGGTTCGTGCAGGCCGGACTCCGGCCGCACCGCACGCGGCGGAGGTGCCGTCATAGTCCTCAACGGGTCAGCATCGGATGTCCCATCCGCGAGGCCAGCCCTGCGCCATCCTATGCGTGACAGCCAGAAGCAGGCGGCAAGCCGGACGTCCGAACGGTCAGGCGGCGTCCAGCGGGGGCACCCGACCGCGGGCAGCGCGGTGACTGGCTTCCTGCCAGAACTCGACACACTGGGCGCATCGCTGTAGGCTCTGGTTGCTTGGGAAGCACCACGGACGCCGTCAACAGTGCGCCTATGCCGCCTTGGCTGACCATCGTTGGCACGGAAGGAGACCGTGATGGCTGACTTCTGGAAGATCATCGCCGGGCCGGAAAACCGCTACATCGACGACTTCGCGTCGAAAAACTGCATCGCGATCGGGTGGCCTGACCTGGGTGATCTCTCAGAGCTGCGGTCAGAGGACGAGCTCGCAGAGCGCTACGACCAGACCTACCCGGACGAAGGCTCAAGGAGTCGGGGCATTGCCCTGGCGACGATCGCCAAGTTTCGGTTCCGCATGGAGCCGGGCTTTCACCGTTTGGGTGAGGCTGTTTGGGTAGCT
>CAZADC010000261.1:3818-5449 GCA_964483755.1 uncultured Planctomycetaceae bacterium
CGCGGCACGAGAGTACCTTTGGGGCGAGATCACGAGTCCGTATCGATACGAAGCAGGCAGGGTCGGCGACTTCCCGCACGTGCGGGATGTGTCCTGGACCGGCCGCGTGGGGCGTGACGATCTCACGCCGGCTACCAAGAACAAGCTGACGGTCCTTATGACGGTAACGCAGCCTGACAGCACCGCGATCGAGGAGTTCCAATCCATCCTGTCGGGCCATCGACCGGAGCACGGGCAGGAAGAGGTCGTCGCCGAAGAGGACTATCGCAGCCAACTGGAAAAGGCGCATGAGCTCATCAAGGACAGGCTAGGGACGCTGGGCTGGGAGGAGATGGAAGAGCTGGTAGCAGCCATTCTTCGAGCCATGGGATACAAGTCGCGGGTATCCCCAACCGGGCCGGACCGTGGCAAGGATGTCGTTGCATCCCCGGACGGCCTGGGCCTGGAGCAGCCGAGGATCAAAGTCGAAGTGAAGCACCGCAAGACGAAAATCGGCGCTGACCAAGTCCGTTCCTTCCTCGGAGGACTTCGTCCCGGTGACAAGGGCCTGTATGTGAGTACCGGCGGGTTCAGTCAGGAAGCTCGGTACGAGGCTGAACGAGCCAATCTGCCGCTGACGTTGATCGATCTGGACACGCTGGCTGAGGTGCTGGTCCAGTACTATGATGACCTGGATGCGGAAGGACGTGCCTTGCTGCCCTTGACTCGAATATTCTGGCCCGCCGAGTAATTGTGCTCAGAGCACGGGCAGCCCATGCCATTTCACCGCGGCGCGGTTCGGTGCCGCCGCGTAATGCCGGTCCGGCCCGCCCCAGGGGGCGCTGCAATCGTTCATCGTCAGTTCCCTCGCCGGATGTGCCGATGCCCTTGCGGTAGTGCCGACAGGAGCCGCCTCCGCCGCTCCATGGACCGCGAAATCGGCCCAGGTAGCCCTTGACAGACGGCTCCCACCTTATCCTTTCGGCCCACGGTGTGCCGGTACGCACCGCGTGGGAGCTCCGGAGAGACTTCGGCTTGTCGGCGTCTCAGCACTGTCCTGTCAAGCTACGGGTGTACCGGCCCAGACGGAGAACAGGAAGGGAGTATATTCCCAAGCATGGGAAGACCTCCTTCCGTGCTGGAGCGAGCACCATTGCTCGCACCACGAGTATCCGCATCCCTCGACGCGATATCAAGGGAACGTCAGCGAAAGCTTCCGTCTGGCTTCCGTCTCGTGGGCGCAAAAGGATGCCTCCCCGCGAAGGGAGGCATTGCCCTGCGGAATCTTGTTCCTTGGTGTGAAAAGACTCCGAAACAGGGCCGGTTACACTGTCGTGATTATCAACCACGTGGTATACTTCGTCAAGTCATCTTTTTAGGAAATCGTGGGATTTGCTCATAGAGGGAAGGCCATGTCGGGATACACGCTAGGACTGGACGTGGGCAGCAACTCCATCGGCTGGGCAATGACCAGCCCGGATGCTGGCCCCGGCGACCGGATAACGGCCGGCGTCCGGATCTTCCCCGAGGGTGTTGATCGGGCTCCGAGCGGAGCCGAACGGCCGCGTGGCCAGCAGCGACGGCTTGCTCGCGGAGCCAGGCGCGTTCATCAACGCCGTCGTCAGCGCCGGGAGAAATTGAAGGCCATCCTG
>CAZADC010000261.1:5459-5672 GCA_964483755.1 uncultured Planctomycetaceae bacterium
GCTGGGACTCGCTGATGGCCGACACCGACCCGTACGCTGCCCGAGCCAGGGGCTTGGACGAACGTCTCGATCCCCACGAGTTCGGCCGGGCGCTCTACCACCTGTGCCAGCGTCGGGGCTTCAAGTCCAATCGGAAGCAGGAGGGAGGTTCGGAACAGAATCAAATTGTCAGGGATGCCTCACTTCTCCAAGAGGCCATGGATGCGGCGGAAT
>CAZADC010000262.1:0-5650 GCA_964483755.1 uncultured Planctomycetaceae bacterium
CGGCGCCCATTGGACAGCGCGGCGGCCTTCCCAGGCCGCCGCGTGCCGTCCGGAGGCGACCATCACGCCTTCGCGCCCCTCGACACATGAGCGGGGATCGGTATAATTCCACGCGAAAGGGTGACGGGGATGACCGATCTCAATCGACTGCGGGCGACGCTGCGGCTGCACCTCGCCGAGGGCGTCGGAGCGAAGACATTCCACCGGCTCGTGGAGCACTTCGGCGACGTCGTCGCCGCGGCTGATGCGCCGCCCGGCGCCCTGCGCCGCGTCAGCGGCGTAGGCCCGAAGACCGTCGCCGCCATCGCGGGGGTCACCGAAGACCTCATCGACGCCGAACTCGAGACGGTCGAGCGGTGTGGGGCCCGGATTCTCGGCCTAGATGACGAGGCTTACCCGCCCGCGCTGCAGCAGATTCACGATCCGCCGGCGGTCCTGTACGTCCGCGGGGCACTCGAGCCCGCCGACGCCGTCGCCGTCGGCATCGTCGGCTCTCGGCGGTGCACGCACTACGGGCTCGAGCAGGCGCGGCGCTTCGGCGAGCTGCTCGCCCGCGCGGGGTTCACCGTGATCTCCGGCGGCGCGCGCGGGATCGACGCCGCCGCCCACCTCGGCGCACTCGAGGCCGGCGGACGCACCATCGCCGTCATGGGCTGCGGGCTCTCGCAGACCTACCCGCGCGAGAACCGCGACCTCTTCGAGCGGATCGTCCGCGAGGACCGCGGGGCATTGCTTTCGGAACTGCCGATGAACACGGCCGTCCTGGCCGGCAACTTCCCCACGCGGAACCGGATCATCTCCGGCATGTCGCTGGGCGTACTGGTCGTGGAGGCCGCCCGGCGGAGCGGGTCGCTGATCACCGCCCGCGAGGCGCTGGAGCAGAACCGCGAGGTGTTCGCCGTGCCCGGACGGGTCGACAGCCCGATGAGCCAGGGCGTCAACGAGCTGATCCGCCGTGGCTCGGCCGGGCTGGTGCAGAACCTCGACGACATCCTGGAGGCGCTCGGCGCCGTCGGCGAGACGCTCTCGCCCGAGCCCCCGCCGGACGACGCACTCCCGCCCGGCCTGGACGACCGGGAGACCGCGCTCTACGAGGCGCTTCGCGAGCGAGAGATGGGGCTCGACGAGCTCGTCCGCCGCACGGAAATCGCCGCCGCCGCGGCCGCGTCGGCCATGACGATGCTCGTGCTCAAGGGCGCCGTCGAGCAGCGCCCCGGCAACGTCTTCGCCAGGAAGAAGCATACAGCAGGTCGAAGGTCTGCATCGCGGTCTTGCTCATCGCACGGTGACGCGGTCAGCGACTGAGCAGTTGGCGCGTCGTACACAGTCGCTGTATTTTTTTGGCCGCAGGCGTTATTTCAAATGCAGTAGGCTCTCTGGCTCTTATCGTTTCACGAACAAGCTCGGGCCAAAGTTGCAGTAGTTTGACGGCCTGCGTGTGAAAGTCCAGATTCTTGACGAAGCGGTTGCGAATAAACACCACAGTGAGGCCGCTCCCGGCCAATGCCCTTCTCTCGTGGGGCACACGCTTGCGCATGCTGACATCCGCCGTCACGAAGACTGGCCTTGGTCGTTCACTCGAGAGTGCCGCAAGCAGGTCCACGTCAGAGGTCTTCGGAGTGAAGCGTGAATCATCGTCCTGGTGCCGCACGGTATGCATGGCATCATAAGCGTCCAGCATCCGGACGAGACGAATCCCCACGTTGCGATCAAAGAAGAAGTTCACGCCACCTTCATATCCAAGTGCCGCTCAAACTCCACAGCAAGTTGAACATCCTCGGGGGCCACCCCGTACCAGTCGGCCACCAAATCCTGGTCCCCCGCGTTGGCGTCGAAGGCAGCCGCAAGCACCGCTGTGCCGACCCCGGCGCCATCGATGATTGGCTTGCCAAAGCACCGCGTGGGATCCACCACGATGCCGTTGGCGATATTCCACCGCTCAGCAAGGGCCGACATCGGGTCATAGTCAATTCTTCTCATGTAATCAAGTAGCACTTCCGGAAATGCATTTTGGCGGGTCAATACCTCGCGAAGCTGCTGTTCCCCGAATTCATCCGCAAAGTGGACGAATACCTGCCGACCGTCAGTCAGCAACACATCCTGGCTCAAACTGAAGGGATGTGAACATCCGAGTTCACTGCGCAGTGCTCCGTACACCTTACGAAGGTACTGCAACGAGACCCCGGCCTCTCGTAGCTTGCCCACGACCATAGCATCCACGAGATCAAGGAAGCTGAGTATGCTGTCATCAGGCAACACGGCAGAGTAGTCCCGCGGCTCCACAGGCCCCTTGCGCCGACTGTCGCCAAGAAACCAATATCGGATCCTTCGGGAACTCACACCGGTCAGTCTCTGGACCTCCGAGAAGCTGTAGACGCCATGACCAAGCAAGGTTGTGACCGGATCAATCTGTCTTCCAACGCAATTCACAGTCACTGTAAAGCTCCTCGCTCATACCGAACGCGTCAATCCTCGCCCGAGCAGATCATAGCTTCCATCGCTCGGCACACTCTGGAATCATACCTCAACCGGCCATCGCGGCATGAAGCAGTCCTCAGTCTCTTCGACCGAGATGATTCGGCTCACGTCAAAGCATCGGGTTCCATTCTCGTCAATATCTAGCAGAAGAAGAACTCACGTCCCTTCCGCCGCCTGTAGCTGTATGGCTCGGCCTGTCTAGTCCCTACAGACCCCTCGTCTTTCTGGGCCATCAGCTTGATCGTGTGCCCATTCCTGCCAGCGGACCGAATTGTCTCGCGTGTACCCACTGTCCGCCCTCTCATGGCCACTACCAGCCACATCAATGATATCGGATTCCCCAACGCCAGGCAAAGAGTTTTCCCCTTGGCGCCTACAGGCTACAGCGCCTCCGGCAGGCGGCGCCCTATCGCCGGAGGAAGTCGACAATCGCGCGGGCGATCGCGTCCGCGATGCGCTGCCGATACCGAGCGTCGGCAAGGAGGGCGGCCTCGTGGGCGTTGGACAGGAACCCCGTCTCGATCAGGACCGCCGGACACGTCGTGCGGACCAGCACGCGGAAGTTCGCCTCCCGCACGCCGCGGCTGTTGCCGACGACCGTCATCATGCGGCGCTCCAGGAGCTCGGCGGCCGTGACGGAATCCGCGTCGGCGCCGCGCGCGACGTACATCGTGCAGCCGGCCGCACCGGTGCGTGGGGCGGAGTCGGCGTGGATGCTCACGAACAGGTCGCAGCCGCTGCGGTTGGCAAAGTCGGCACGGTCGTTGAGCTCGATGAACCGGTCGTCGCGACGGGTCATGCGGACGTCGACGCCGGCATCGGCCAGGCATCCGGCGACGCGCCGGGCGACGGCGAGGTTGACCGTCTTTTCCGCGGGCCCGTCGGCCGCGATGGCGCCGGGATCTCGTCCGCCGTGCCCGGCGTCGATCACCACGCGACCCAGCCTGGGGCGCGTCTTCACCGGCGGCGCCGGGCGCGCCGCGGGCGTTGTCGGCGCGGGCGTCGGCTCGGGGGCCAGCAGCGGGCGGATGCGCCCCGCCAGCTCGCGCGGAACAAAGAGCACCTCGCCGGATCGGACAATGTCGAAGCTGCCGTCCAGCGGGCGGGCATTGACGAACGCCTGGCCGTTCGGCGGCCCGAACAGGACCACGCAGTTGGCGCCATCGGTCAGCGTCGCCGTGCACCCGCCCGCATCCGAGACGCGCATGTCCAGGCGCCCGGCGAGCTGGTAGACGCTGATCGTCCCGGACGGGGCGCTGACGCGCGGACCGGCGGTCGGGCCCATCGGCTCGACCTGACAGCCTGCCAGCACGCTGACCGCGACGAGAACGAGCGCTGGTGTCACAAAACGCGAGAAAAACGGCACGTCAGTTCCCTTCCGGAAGGGGCGCGGCGTAGCGGGAGTATACCAGGAACGCCAGCCAGGCGACAAAGACGGCCGCGATGAGCACGTACGCCCACGGGCTCGGCTTCGCCTTGCGGTCGGGGATGCCGTCGACCACGTCCACGGGCTCGGGCGGATGCTGCCGGCCGTCGTCGGCGTCGCGCCCGGCGGCTTCCTTCCGGCGGCGGGCGCTCATTCACGCACCTCGAAGCGCTCGCGGACGTCGAACGCCCGGTCGAAATCGTACACGTCCCGGAAATCCTCGATCGAGTCCTGGTCGTCCTTGCGGTAGTGCCCGTGTTCGATCAGCAGGTAGACCATGTTCCCGAAATCCATCGTCGCGTGAATGTTCCACTTGCCCAGCACGGTCCGGGCGAGCATGCCCCAGCGTTCGATCGCCAGGCCGCGCAGGGCGTGGCAGATTTCCTGTCCGCTGACGTGCCGCCTCCCGTGCTCCGGCGTCTCGCCGTGCACGTCCTTCACCGCGCGGGCCATGCCCTGGTGCAGGAAGTTGTACGCCTGGAGCGGGTATCGCCCGTCCTCGCGGATGATCTGCTCCATCGACTTCTTCTTGCGTTCGGGGCTCATCACTTCTTTCGGGGAAACAGGGCGTCGCCCTTGTGTGTTTTCGCACCCGCCGCCAGGCCGCCCCAGCGCCCCTGCTCGCGAATCGACGCCTCGGGCGGCGTCCACCCGAGCTGCTCGAATCCGCGGCGAGCCGTGTCCGGCATGAACGGCTGGAGGTACAGCAGCGCTATGCGAACCGCCTCGGCGCAGGTGTGCATGATCGTCGCCAGGCGGTCGCGCTGCGCTTCGTCCTTGGCGAGCTTGAACGGCTGCGTCGCGTCGATGTACCGGTTCGTGGCGTCCACCAGCGCGGCGACGCCGTCCAGGCAGGCGTGGAAGCGGCAA
This sequence comes from uncultured Planctomycetaceae bacterium, assembly GCA_964483755.1. Lineage (GTDB taxonomy): Bacteria > Planctomycetota > Phycisphaerae > SM23-33 > SM23-33 > CAZADC01. The sequence continues at coordinate 4,775 of CAZADC010000262.1, forward strand.
GACTCCATCCACGCGTCGGCCTGGTCGGCGAGTTCGGACGCCGCGGCGAGCACCTCCCCCTCCTGCTCGCCCGTCTCGCCGGGCTCGGGCACGGCGGCGTCGAAGTACCGCCCGATCATGTTCACGGTGCGACTGAGCAGGTTGCCCAGCCCGTTGGCGAGCTCGGTGTTGTAGCGGCGGTGGAGCATCTCGCGCGAAAAGTCGCCGTCGGCGCCGAAGCTCACCGCACGCAGCAGGAACCAGCGGTACGTGTCCAGCCCGTACTCGGCGCAGATCTCCTCGATCACCTCGCGCGAGATGAAGTTGCCCAAGCTCTTGGACATCTTCCGCCCTTCGGAGGTCCACCATCCGTGGGCGAAGATGCACTTCGGCAGCTCGATGTCCAGCGCCATGAGAATGCACGGCCAGTAGACGGCGTGGAACCAGAGGATGTCCTTGCCGATCAGGTGGACGTCCGCCGGCCAGTACCGCGCGAACTTCCCGTCCCACTCGTCGCCGATTTCCGGCAGGCCGAGGGCGTTGACGTAGTTGCTCAGCGCGTCGACCCAGACGTATACAACGTGCGACGGGTCGTTGGGCATCGGCACGCCCCAGGGCAGCTTGTCCATCGAGCGGGAGATGCACAGATCGTCCACACCCATCTCCAGCTTGCTGACCACCTCGTTGCGCCGCGCGTCGGGCTGGATGAACTTCGGATTCGCCGCGACGTGCTCCAGCAGCTTCGGAACCCACTTGCCCAGGCGGAAAAAGTACGCCGGCTCGCTGAAGCGGGTGAGCGGCTTGCCCGAGACGGCGCTGACGTAGTCGTTCTCCCGTGCGGCCGACTCCGTGACGAACTCCTCCTGCCCCTCGTCGTACCAGCCCTCGTAGTTGCCG
>CAZADC010000263.1:0-5642 GCA_964483755.1 uncultured Planctomycetaceae bacterium
GGGCTTTGGCGGCCTTTGTTATGCGCAGACGGTCAGGAATCACGAATAATGTGGGTTAATACGATTATACAACTGAGCGGAGGAGATCTGAATATCGTGGATGGGGAGACCGGGTTGGGAGGGTTGTGGATCCAGGACGGTACAGCAACTGCCAGAAGCTTGCCGGGCATATTCGATCTGCGAATTAGCCCGGGGCAGAAGCTTGTTCTCCAATCGCCCGAAGACAATCCGGCATATAGCGGAATGTTTTACAGCATGCCTGGCAGTGATGGATCTATGGCCGAGGGCACAATAGAGTTGCGCCAAGGAGGAGGCTGTTTTATGGTCCCTATGTGGGATGCGACCGAAGGAGCAGAAAACGATATGGTAGGCGACGTGGCGGTCGGCAGGCTGGTCTTTGGCGGCGGCGCGGACCATGAATTTGCCTGGATCGAGGACGCAAAGGACTATTGTGGCTACGAGGTTGGAGTGTATGCCTATGGTGTTGAAATTAGGGATGGCGCTACGCTGGACCTGGCTGGCGCAAATATGTATTACGTTCCGGAAGGGGCCGAGGTAGATGGGATCGTCGGTACCGGGTTTATGAACCTGGGCAGCTATTCGAACGGAGAGATTCTGCCGATTTGCACGGAGGAGACAAGGCTTCGTAGTGCGTTTCTGTCATATCAGAGTGTGACGGGGGACCTTGGTATGGTGGTGGGGGCCTGCGCGGACAGTGACAACACAGTGGATATTATTGAGGGGTCCTCGGGCAATTACGTGCTGCGATTGCTGGACGGCGGAATAGACGGAGACAATGTCGTATCTGTGTCCAAGGACCTTGTTCTGGAGCGGCTGGTGGACATCGCCTTCGAGTATCGGTTTCGGACGGCGGGAAAGCTGAGGGTGCTTCTGGATGGAGCATTGGTTGACACGATATACGCGCCCGACGCGGGGGCTGGATGGGACAGCCTGGTGCTCTACGAAGGAAGCTACGTCCTTGGAGATTACGGCCTGTCGCCGGGAGAGCACAGCCTGACGTTCGAGTTGAGTAACACGGGCGATCCGGAACTGTGGATGGATAATCTGAGTGTATCGTCGGTTCCTGAGCCTGGCGCGCTGACGCTGCTGGCGTTCGGAGGGCTGCTGGCGCTGAAGCGGCGAGGCCGGAAATGAGGGCTGTGCGCCCCGTGAACGAGTCGCAGGAGGGTGGGAGTCAGGCGGCGGGCGTGAATCTGACCAAAACCGCCTGCAGAAGCAGCTATCTGGCGACAGTTTTGTTCAGTCCTGGGGGTGTTCGAGTGCCCTGCCCTCGCCGGGGGATAAACCCGGAGGTCAGCCGGCCGAGGGCTTGCCCAGCCAGATCACGCCGGCGTCGTCCTTGCCGATCGCCTCGACGTGCTCGGGCAAGAGCCGGCTGGGATAGAGCAGGAACCGCAGCTTGCCGATGTCCGAGTGCTCTCGCACGCTGCGCTGCACCGTGGCCACGAGCTCGGCGACATACTTCGACCACTCGGCCCGCTTGCGGACGGCGGCGATGACCTCGGCTTGCTCCGGGTATCCCTGCTCGGCCAGCGCCTGCTGGCACAGCCGCAGTCCTGCAGCCCGGGGATTGACCGCCTCGACGAAGACCTCCTCGACCTGGCAGTCCGCGGCGAACCGCACCAGCTTGTCGACCTGGCTGGGCGAGTCCGCGATGCCGGGCAGCAGCGGACAGAGCATCGCATAGGTCCGCAGGCCTCGGGCCGCGGCCTCGACCATGACCCTCATCCGCTCTTCGATCGACGAGGCGTTGGGCTCGATGGCCTCGCTGAGGGGGGCGTTTTCCGGCGGGGCGGTGAGGCTCAGGCCGACCAGCACGCGCTCGCGATGCTTCTCCAAGAAGTCGAAGTCTTCCTGGACGGCCGCGTTCTTGGTCAGGATGCGAACCGACCAGCCCGGCTGAGACAGGATCGCCTCGAGACATCTTCTGCCGAGGTCGTATTCCTGCGCTTCGGGCGCGTAGGCGTCCACGGTGGTGCAGAGCTGAACCATCCCCCGGCGTCGGATCCGTTCGGCGTCCCTTCGCACCCTTTGCGGGGTGTCCGGATCGACGATGGCGTAACCGAAGCCGAACGGGTCTTCGCCGCATTCCTTGAAACCGCGGTGCATCCGAAGCATCGCGCCGGAGCTGCAGTATCGACAGCCGTGGCCGCACTTCAGGCCGCAATTTACCGCGTGGGTGGCGAGTCCCTTCTCCTCAAAGGCGGCCGTCCGGTTGATTCCGGCTTTGAGCCGCTGGCGGTGTATTCGCATGGCCTCTCCTGGTTGTGAGGTTCTGGTTCGAGGGGTTTCCATTGGCTGTCCCAGGTCTCCTGGTCAATCGCCGTGCCAAGTACCGCTCGGTCCGCGCCTGATGCCGGAGGGCACCTCGCTGTAACAGCGGAGGCATTTCGCGGGGTAATGCCGCTTGAGGTATCTTTCCCCGCAACGAGGGCAGTGGATGAGCGGCACGGGCTTGCCGAACTTCTGTGCGCGACGGATATGGGGCTCCCAGCCCGGGCCGGCTTGATCGGCCACCTGCGCTCCGCAGCGCGTGCAATGTTTGGGCACGAACTCCTCGGTCCAGTACTGCCCGCACGTCGGACAGGTCGGCATGCCGAGGTCTTGGGCGATTTCATTGGACTCATCCGATCTTCTTCGTCTCATGTCGATCTCCTCCGTTCAATCGAAGACTTCGGCGATCCGGCGGTGGACGCGCGGGCGCTTCGGACGCTTGGGCTTGGGTGGCTTGAGCTTGGACGGCCGAGGCGGTTCCAGGCGGTCTGCCGGCAGGTCCGGCGGGGTGAGCTTGCCGACCTGCTCGGCCTGGCTGTGGAATTCCGACAGCGGCTCGGCGTGGGGCTTGTGCGACTCGATCTCCAGCCTGGGCAGCACCACCTTGGCGGGCTCGGCGTCCGCGGAGGGCTCGTCCAGGCGGGGCGGGGTCATCCTCTCCGGCCGGTCCTCATCGACTTGCAGCTTGGTCGTCTCGGTTTTCATTTCTTCTTCTCCTTACCTGAGGGTTCCACGTGCACGCACACGATCGTGCGCGCGGTATCTTGGGGGAGGTCGCTGAATATCCAGGACCTGCGAAGGCCCAGGACGAACAGCGGGGCGTTGGCGTAGCAGTCGAGAAGCTCGTTGCCGCGCGCGTCTCCGAGAAGCAGTCGCAGGCAGAGGGCGGCCAGGAAGGAGCAGACGTAGGCCGTGTCGCAGCCGAGGGCCTGGGGGTTGGAGATCGCCTGTCGTTTCCGTTTGCCCATGACGGCCGGGATGGGGCAGGTGGCACGGGGAAGGCTGAAGGCCACCTCGGCGTAGTCGGCCCGTGGACCGAAGACGGCCATGACCTGCGGACAGATCGAATAGCAGGTCCGGGCGATCTCGAGCATCAGCTCGAACGAATCCGCCGCCAGTACAAGCAGGTCACTGCGGCCGGCCATCTCCGTGACAGCCGGAATGTCCGCGCGGGTGAGCATCCGGTTCCAGCAGGAGACATTGGCCTCCGGGTTGATCTCCTGGACAATTTGACCGGCGGCTTGGACCTTGGCCATGCCGATGTGCCCCTGGCGGTACTCGGTGCCGATGAGGTTCCTCGCACTGACGATGTCGCCGTCGACGAGCCGGATCCGGCCGGGTGGTTCGGCAGCCACACCGTGACGGACGAGCTGGGTGGCCGTGGGCTGGCCCATGCTGCCGGCTCCAAGGAAGGTGACGCGCTTGGTCATGAGCGCCCGACAGTCCACCAGGTCCGCCACTCGACCGTACGGCGATTGATCGTCACTGCTGCTCAAGGATCTGCCCTTCCTCATCCAGCCGGAACCGAAAGCCATCGCCTGAGGGCTGACCGAGGCGTTGCTGCACGAGGCACTCGAATCCCTGTCCCTGCTCGACGTTCTTCCGGTTGGCTTCCGGACATTGCCTGCAGCACTCCAGCACCTTCCGGACATTGGCTGTGGCGTGAATCGCATCGACGCTCAGCGAGGCCCGCCGTACGCTGCGAAGGTCTCTCAAGGCCATCCCGCAGTTGTGTATCATCGTCCGGCGGGCCCGCTCGTAGTCGGTCGGTATGACCATCGCGATGAACCAAGTGGCCCGCAGCCAGCTCTGCCCCGTCTCGATGAGGCTCAAGGCGATCTGCCGGCAGAGCTCCGCGGCTTGCGGGATCTCCGCAAGGACGGAGGCGGCAAGTCGGGCTGGATGTTCCTTGGCCATGGCCTACCCGCACGAGTTGTAGAGACACGCGTCGCAGACGCTGCAGCCGGCCTCCCTCCGCATGACCCGGCCGCAATGGGGGCACGCCCTGCCGGCGAGAGGCGTTTCCGAACGTTCCAGGCCCGACAGATCCTCTTCGAGGGCCCGGGCGATTGCGTCGGGACAGGACAGCACGGCGATTGTCTTGGCGTCCCTTCGGGCCACTGAGGTCGACAGGCAGCGGATGCCCCTGAGCTGCTCAATGAGCTGGCCGGGCGCGACGCCGGATCGCAAGGCAACCGATACGGCTCTGCAAGTGGCTTCGGACTGCGACGGGCAGCCCCCCGCCTTACCCAGGTTGGCGAACACCTCACAAACGCCTTGCTCGTCGCGGTTGACGGTGACAAACAGCGTTCCGCAGCCGGTGCGGAACTTCAGCGTGCTGCCGTCGGTGATTCGAGGGCGGGGACGCGGCTGGACGGCGGCCGGGGGCTCGCCGCGGGCCTGGCCGGCGGCCGATAGCGTCTGACCGTCCCTGGAACGGTCCCGATAGACGGTAACGCCCTTGCAGCCGAGCTGCCATGCAAGCCGATAGACGCGGTCGGCGTCCTCGATGGTTGCGCTCGCCGCCAGATTGACCGTCTTCGACACCGCGTTGTCCATGTGCTTCTGGAAGGCGGCCTGGACCCTCACGTGCTGTTCCGGCGGCACGTCATGGGCTGTGACCAGCAGTTCGGCCAAGTCGGGGGGAAAGCCCGGAACGTCGCTTGGCGCCGCTCCTTCGCCCAGCGCATTGCGAACCTTGTCGGTCATCCAGCCCTGCCTGCGGCCGAGCTTCTCGATGAGCGGATGGATCTCCTTGAACTGTCGGCCGTCAAGCGCGCGGCGCTCGGTGGCCAGGCTGAAGACCGGCTCGATCCCGCTGCTGCAGCCAGCCAGGATGCTGATGCTCCCGGTTGGCGCGATCGTCGTGCAGGCGGCGTTTCGGATCGGCCGGTGATGGACCACGTCCCAGACGCTGCCCTCCCATGCCGGGAAGCATCCGAGCTCACGGGCGAGAGCCTCGCTGGCGGTGTGGGCGTGCTCCGCAAGGAACCGGCTGACCCCATCGGCCAGGCGGATCGCCTCGGGGCTGTCGTAGCGGATGCCCAGCAGCACCAGCGCATCGGCGAAGCCCATCAGCCCGAGGCCGATCTTGCGGGTGGCCTGCGTGGCCTTGGCAATTTCCGCCAGGGGATAGCAGTTGATGTCGATGATGGCATCCAGGAACCGTACGGCCTGGTGGATGACCTTCTCGAGTTGATCCCAGTCGAGCTGCGGACAATCCGGGCGGACGAACCGCGAGAGGTTGATCGAGCCGAGGTTGCAGGACTCATACGCCAGCAACGGCTGTTCGCCGCAGGGGTTGGTAGCCTCAATCACGCCGACATGCGGCGTCGGATTGCAGGCGT
>CAZADC010000264.1:0-5625 GCA_964483755.1 uncultured Planctomycetaceae bacterium
GCCGCCCTCCTCGGCTATCGCCGCGATCGCCCCGTAGTGGTCGACGTTGGCGTGGGAGATGAAGGCCGCGTCGGGTGCGGGAAAGCGGCGATCGTCCAGGAACGGACGGAGCACGCCCTGGTGGATGTTCATGTCGCTCATCGTTCCCGCGTCCAGCAGGACGGTGCGCCCCGACGGCGTCCGCAGGACCGCACACTGTCCGGACCCGACGGCCAGCAGATGAAGCTCCGCGCCCGTCGGCGGGCGGGCGGGAAGCTGGCCGGCGGCAAGTCCGCCGATGAAGGCAAAGGCGGCTGCGGACGCGGCCGCCCGACCGAACGGGATTGCCTTCCGCCAGACCGCCAGAACGATCGCGGCGAAGAATGAGACAACGACCCACGCGTCGATCGGTCGCAGCTCGATCGCCAGCGCCGGCAGGCGTTCGAGCTGGCGGACGGTCCACGCGAGTGCCTCGGCGGCGTGTGCGGAGAGCCCGCCGATCGCGCGGGAGAGGTTCGGCATCGGCCAGGCGAGCGCGGCCGACAGGTAGCCGGGCGCCAGCACGGCCGTCACGAGAGGCAGCAGCAGGATGCTCAGCACCGGCGCGTACGGGCTGAACAGGCCGAAGTGATACGCCACCAGCGGAGCGGCGACGAGATACGCGACGAGCGACATCGCGACGAGCTGCATGCCGGCGTCGGCCGCGCGATGGTAGACCCAGCGGCGGACCCGTTGATCGTCGCGGAAGACGGTCAGCCCGCGCCGCCTGAGAAAGCGCCCGAACAGCAGCTCGACGGCCGGACGACGCAGGAGAATCAGCCCGGTCACGATCGCGAAACTGAGCTGGAAGCCCGGCGTGAACAGGCGGAGCGGATCGCCGACGAGCAGGACGATTGCCGCCGCGGCGAGCGCGTTCAGCGCGGCATAGCGTCGGTGCATCAGCACGGCCAGGCAGATCGCCGACGCCATGATCGCCGAGCGAAGCAACGGCGGGCGGGGCTCGGCGACCAGCATGTAGGCCGCCAGGACCACGAGCACCAGCGCGGCGCTTCGCCGCGGGGAGAACGTCAGCAGGCGGCAGAGCCCGTAGACGAACGCGAGGAAGATGCCCAGGTGCATCCCCGAGATGCTCAGCAGGTGCGCCACGCCGGCGCGGACCATCGTGCGGTTGACCTTCTGCAGCGCGGGGTGCCGCTCGCCGGTGATCAGGGCGTTGACCAGGCGCCCGTCGTCGGCGTCGCCGAGTGAGGCGAGGTGGTTCCGCAGCCCGGCCCGCACGCGCCAGTAGGCCCGCCGGTGGGCGGCGGGTTCAGGTGCGGACAGCGCACCAACGCCCTGCGGGGCGGGGACGGACATCCAGGCGGCGGTGTGACGCAGGCGCGACGCGGCCGCTGCGTCGGGTTGTCCTGGGTTATCCGGCCGCGCATAGCGCCCCAGCCAGCCGATCAGCTCCACCCGCTGCCCGCCGTGGATGTCCGGTTCGATCGCGCGAGCGGCGCCCGCCCGGCCGTGGTCCACGCTGACGCGGACCAGCCCGCAAACATCGGTGCAGGTTGACCCGCCGTCGGCGCCGCGCGTGCGGATCGCATCCGCCTCCAGCGCGAACACCGTCCGCGGCGGACGCGGGTAAGGCGGATCGATGCTCTCGACGACCTGCGGAGTGGAGGCGACGCGCCCGCGGATGGTGGCGGGGATCGGCGAGCGGTCCGTGTAGCGCGCGACGTGGTCGGCGTCCACCCGCCGCCACGCCAGTCCGCACCATCCGGCCGACAGGAGGAAGATCGCGGCGGCGACGCAACCCGCCGCTGCGGCGTGCAGGTGACGGCGCACCAGCAGCCCGGCGGCGCACACGACCGACGCCGCCCCGGCCAGCACGTACGCCCCGGTCGGCAGCGGGATGTACCGTCCGGCGACGATACCGCCCGCCATGAGAGCCGCGGCGCCCGCCAGCGGGGCGCGAGACAGGCGGATGCGCCCGATTGGAGGATGTGGATTCCCCGCTTCGCCCATGGCAGGCAGTATATCACGACACGGGGATTCGTGCCTTCTTTTCGCGGCGACCGGCGGCGGACAATGCGCTTGCCCGCCGGGCCGACCGGGCGTATCGTCGCCCCGCGGACGACCAACGGGCGACACGGATGGCGCGACCGATTTACATCTTTGCCGGCGGCGGCACGGGCGGGCATCTCTACCCCGGCCTGGCCGTCGGCGAAGCCCTCCAGCGGGCCGAGCCCGACGCGCGGATCGTCTTCGCCTGCTCCGATCGACCCATCGACCGGCGGATCCTCGACCCGACGCCGCACGGGGTGGTCGTCCAGCCGGTCCGCCCGCTGCCCCGGCGCCCGGCGAAGGTTGGCGGCTTTCTGCTGGCGTGGGGGGCGTCGTGGCTTCAGGCGCGGCAGATGGTCCGCGACCTGCGTCCGGCGGCCGTGCTCGGCCTGGGAGGCTTCGCGGCCGGTCCGGTCGTCCGCCGCGCCGCCGGCGAGGGCGTTCCCGTCGCCCTCATCAACTCCGACGCCGTTCCCGGACGCGCGAATCGCTACCTCGCCGATCGATGCGACGTGATCTTCACGCAGTTTCCCGCCGCGGAAATGCACTTCCGTGCGAAGCACCGGGGGAAGGTCCGCTGCGTCGGCTGTCCGGTCCGACAGGCAATCGCCCGGGGGGACCGGGATGAGGCGATGCGCCGCTTCGACCTGGATCCGTCCCGGCGTACGCTCCTGGTCCTCGGCGGCAGCCAGGGCGCGCGAAGCGTCAACGAGGCCTTGGCCGCCCTGTCGGGCGACATCGAAGCACTCGCCGACCGCTGGCAGGTGCTCCACGTGACCGGCCCGGACCAGGTCGATGCGGCCGGCGCGTCCGACTCCATCCGGCGTCTGGCGTATTGCGAGCGGATGGACCTGGCCTACGCGACCGCCGACGTGGCGCTTTGCCGCGCCGGCGCGAGCACGATGGCGGAACTGGCGGCGACGGGCACGCCCGCCGTGCTGATGCCCTACCCCTACCACGCGGACGACCAGCAGCGGCTCAATGCGGCCGGGTTCTCCGAGACGGGCGCCGGCGTGATCGTCACGGACGCCGTGGACCCGGCCGTCAACGCCGACGCGCTGCGGAGCGAGCTGATCGCGCTGATGTCCGACCCGGAGCGCCTGGAGCGGATGACCGCGGCGGCGAAGGCGATCGGCGGGCACGCCGCGGCCGAGGAGATCGCCGCGTGGCTCGTTCGCGCGCGTCAGATCTGAGCGGGCGCAGAGCAGGCCTTCCACCTGCTCGGAACATGCACAGCCCGGAAGGGCCGTGCCACGAGGCAGGCCGTGCCGCTCTCATTGGGCGGCGGCAACCGCCCGGCAGAGGGTTTCGTGGAAGCCGGTGGGGTCGGTCTCGAACTCGAGCGTGTGCGATCCGTCGAGGGTCACGACGTGCGCGGCGTCGGCCGCGAGGCGCTGTACGGCGCGCCGCGTCGCGTCGTTGTCGATGATCCGGTCGCGCGACGCCAGCAGCAGAGTGCAGGGCACGGCCAGCGAGCCGTCGTCCGCCCGGCGCAGCTCCACGTCAAGGCAGCGCCCTGCGTAGAGGAACCGCGCCGTCGCCCGCTGCAGGCGGAGCGGGTCGGCCTGGAGGTACTCCCGCATCGCCTCGCTGTCGGTGAACAGCGCCGGATCGCCGAGCGGGATGTCGAACCGCCGATGCGGTGAGACCAGCAGCGCCAGCCCGATCGCCAGCTTCGTCGTCAGCGGCACGTCGACGCGCGGGACGATTCCCGGCGCCACGAGCGTCAGTGACGCGATCTCCACCCGCCGCTGCGGATGGATCGCATACGCTGCCGCCAGCTTTCCGCCCCAGCTTACGCCGACGAGGGCAACCCGCTCGGCGCCTTCCGCCTGGAGGACGCGGCGGGCGGCGACCTCCAGGTCGTCCAGCAGCAGCCCCGCCGACTCGGCGTGTCCCCGCCCGACGGTGTTCTCCCCGCTGCCCCGTCGGACGACCTGCCAGACGGGGCGCCCCCGCGCCGCCAGCGCGTCGGCCGAGCCGACGAACCAGCCCGGATGCGACTGGATGCCGTGGACGTAGAGGACGGGTGTGCGCTGCGGAGCGTCCGGTGGCGGCGGATGAACGTACAGGCCCGTAGCGTACCCGTCGGTCAGCTCCAGCGATTCCCGCCGCACGCGCGAAGCGACGGGCGATTCTTGTGCCGGCGAAGGCGGTATCGGGCGGCTGTCGGTCGACGTGTCCATGGGCTCCTACAATTCTACGGTTCGCCCGGACGGCGGACGGAACGCGGCGCTAAGCGCCGGCGCGCCGTCGGCCGATACGAAGCGATGGAAAGGATCGGCGGACAATGGACGTCGAAGCCGTGGACAACCCGCAACCGGCGGCGGGCTCGCATCGCGGCCGCTGGCTGAGGAGCGTGGAAGGCGCGTTCGCCTCGCGCGGCCGTCGGGTGCTGACGGCGCTGATCGTGGTGTGGCTTCTCAGCGTGTTCGACCTGCTGTTCACGATCCTGGCCCATCGCATCGGCGGGTTCCGGGAGTTGAACCCCATCGCCGCGCAGCTCCTTCGCCAGTCGGGCTGGCTGGCCTTCTTCAAGTTCGCTACCGTCGCGACGGGTTCGAGCATTCTTCTGCTGTTCCGCCGCCGCCTGACCAGCGAGATCGCCGCCTGGCTGGTCTGCGCGATCTACGTCGTTCTCGCCTGGATGTGGATTCACTATTACGAGCTGCCCACCTGGCTGTAGACCTTCGCGCCCTCGTCGCGCCCCGAGAGGCCCCGCAGCGGGCTCTCCGGGCCTTGGGCGCGCTGACGCTTCTCGTCGTGCTCGAAGGGGCGGCGTGACAGGAGGATCGGTCGCCGCTGCCCGACGTTCACCAGCAGCCCCAGCGCGGCGCAGTTCACCACCAGCGACGACCCGCCATAGCTGACCAGCGGGAGCGTCATGCCGGTGATCGGCATGAGTCCCATCGTCATCCCGACGTTGATGAGAATCTGCGAGAACAGCAGGGCGAGCACCCCGACGGCCAGCAGGCGCCCGAACGCGTCGTGCGTTGCCCCGGCGATCTCCAGCCCGAACAGGAAGATCACCGCGTACAGCAGCAGCACGGCGGTCGCGCCGACGAAGCCCCACTGTCCGCCGATGACCGAGAAAATGAAGTCCGTGTGGTCGTCGGGCACGATCCGGAAGTAGGTGCCGCTGGTGTTCCAGTCGCCTCGCCCGGTGAACCGCCCCGCGCCGAGCACGCTCTTGGACTGGTGCAGGTGGTAGCCCGCCCCCATCCGCAGCGACGGGTCGCCCTGGCGCAGCCAGCCCTCGATCCGCGTGATCTGGTGGTACTTCATCCGGCTGAGCGGGGCGGCGAGCAGCGCCCAACTCTCCCCCTCGCGCTCGAACGTCCAGTACGCCAGGTTCCGACGGCTGCGCGACATCCGCCCGCCGCCGTCAAGTCTCGTCGGCACGGGCAGGAGCACCAGCGCCGTGGCGACCGCGACGATGCCCAGCAGGTGGCGGAGCTTCGCCCCCGCCACGAAGAGCATCACGTACAGCGTCGGCAGGAACAGCAGCGCCGTGCCGAGGTCCGGCTCGATCAGGATCAGCCCCATCGGCACGAACGTCAGCACGAACGGCACGATCAGCCCGCGCAGGCGCCGGTA
>CAZADC010000265.1:0-5623 GCA_964483755.1 uncultured Planctomycetaceae bacterium
TGCGAACAGGACGGAACGAGCGCAAGGACCGCGAGCAAAGCCGCGGCCGCGACGGCAGCCGATGCGCTCCGACGCCCGGAGCGCGGCGCGGCAGCCTGCCGCGGCTTACGCCGCGGGCCTGCGGGGCTGTCGGCATGCGTACGGCAGTTTTCGGGCATGGGGTGTCCTCACGATCGGTATGACAATCGTCGTAAAACGTATTACTCCCGCACCCGCAATGCAAGTCGAAAGACGTGCTCCGGTCGTGTTTCCTCCGTGCCGGGGGCTTGTGTCCAACGCCCGGCCGAACGGCGGGTCGTCCCACAGCCGTCAATGGCTGTGCGCGCCGAGCGGCGCGACCCCGGCCGCTCACCGCCGCACGCGTCGTGCATCGATCAGGTTTGCCACCTCGTCGACGAGCTCCCCGTGGGAGTTGCGGACCTCGATCCGGACGCCGTCCGGATCAGGCGGTTGCGAGCCTCGACGATCCCCGCCGCCTTGGGGGGGAACTTCCTGTCGCGGTACACGAAGGCGCGAACGTTATCATCGCCTTGGTACTGCATGGCGTCTTTGACGTGCCCTCGTTCTCCCGCGCGGAGTCAATCGGCCGTTGCATCATGCCGCTCCGTGGACGTGTCCGCCCGGCCCCGCGGCCGGGGTGATTCGACACACAGCATGCCCCGTCGTCGCCGCGGCAGGGGAATTCCCGCAGGAGGCGCGTCTTGGCGGCGGTCCGATTCCGGGCTCGGCGGGAAGGGCGAACGGCGCGGCGGCCGACGAGGACGGCTGGCGGGGAAGCCGGGCGATCCATCGCGTCCGACGGCGCGGAGTCAGCGGCCGGGGGCGTCCGCCGGCAGGGCATCGATCCACGCCTCCAGCCACGTCCAGGTCGTTTCGGCCTCGACCGGCGGCGTGGGCGGGGCGGGCGGCGGATCGAGGCACTCGACGTCCGCGGGGCGGCGCGCCCGGTACTCTCTCGCCAGCCGGCGGAATGTCTCCGCCTGTGGCTTCACGGCGTTGTCGGTGGTCAGAAGCCCCAGCGTGTACTCCAGGGACGCTACCTCGAATTGCCGCGCGATGTCGTGACTGGCCCACCAGGTGAACCAGCGCGCCCCTGCCGCCGCGGCGCTGCGGATCGTCCCCTCCATGAACTCCGGGATCACGTCCGCGTTCATCCAGTCCTCGCTGGCGCCGAACTCCTGCACCCAGACGGGTTTCGACGCGTCGCCGGCGCAGGCCCGCGCCAGGGCGGTCATGGCGGCCGCCAGGTGGACGGACGCCGGCGACAGCGGCCCGCCGCGCTCCAGCGCCCGCGTGAAAAAGACCCAGCAGTGCAGGCTGACGATCCGCTGGACGCGCGCCAGCGCTTCGGGGCTGAACGTTGTCTCGCGGAAGAACGGTCCGTGGTCCACGCCGTTGACGTGCACGCGGTCGGGCGCGAGTTGGCCGCACAGCGAAAGCATGCGTCGCATCCACGCGTCCCCGTCGGCCCGGCGGCGTGCCTGCCACGAGCAGTTCAACTCGTTACCGAGATCGAAGCCGATGAAGTTGTCGCGAGCGGCGACGGCGTCGGCGAGGGATCGCAGGTACAGCTCTTCCCGCTCCAGCATGAACGGATCGGTGAAGAAGTCCCGGCCGTGCTCCCATCCTTGGCGGAAGTCCTGCCCGGTCAGATGGCCGCAGAAGGCGGAGACGACCACGTCCAGCCCGCGAGCGGCCGCCAGGTCCATGACCCTGCCGAGGCGGCCCAGATGGGCCGGGCTGACCCAGCCGGGATCGGGCTGGAAGTACGGCCAGAGCGTCATGACGCGGACGTGGTCGGCGCCCAGCGCGGCGACGGCGTCGAGGTCCTCGGCGATCTCTTCCGCGTCGAAATCATTCCAGCAGTAGTACCACCGCTTCGACGGCACGTAGTTGACGCCGAAGCGGAAGTCGTCGATTCCTCGCATGGAGGCTTCTCCCGGCGGCCCGGCGCTGAGGATGCGGTTGTCAGAGCACATGAGCGCCCTGACGCGCCGAACCTCTGGCGGGGTCCGGTTCAGCGCGAGGCGGCGTCTCGTGTTTCAGATGTCCACGCTGTCGAACTGCGGCAGATGGTCGGCGTTCCTCTTCAGCATTTCCTTGACCATCTTCCTGATCTCCTTCAGCGACAGCACGGCGGCCGAGAGGGGATCGTAGCAGACCGCCTGGTAGACGAGCTTCGGGTCGCCGGTGAGGGCGGCCTCGACGGCCATCTCCTCGACGGCAACGCTCACCTGGTTGAGGGCGGCGCACTGCGGCGGCAGCGGACCGACGTGGATCGGGTTGAACCCGCGCCTGTCGGCCAGCACGGGCGCCTCGACGCACACGTCCGACGGCAGGTTGTCGATCAGCCCGGTGTTGGGCACGTTGCCGTTGAACTTGTACATGTCGCCGCCCATCCGGGCGTTGATGATGTGCGCGGCGTACTCGTGCCCGCGCTCGAGCGAGAACGGCGCGCCCTGGTCGAACCACTTTTCGATGTCCTTCTTCCAGGACTTGGCGCGGTTCTGGTAGCCCTTGAGGATGTAGGCGTACTCGCCGGGGTTCCAGCCGGTCCCGTGGGTGCAGTACTTCTCGATGAGATCGGGGCGTTTGCGGAACCACCAGTTGTATTCGCTGTTGTGCCCGCTGGACTCGGTGACGTAGTAGTCCAGCGCGAGGAACATCTCGTTGCGGACCTGCTCGTGGTTGTAAATCTTCCGCTTGCGCATCGCCTGGCGCAGCTCGGGATAGGCGTCGCGCCCGTTTTTCTTGAACTCGACGTACCACGCCTGGTGGTTGATCCCGGCGCAGACGTACGTGATCTGATCCATCGTCGCGCCGATCCAGCCGGCGAGCATGCCGGCCGTGCCCTGCACGGAGTGGCACAACCCGGTGAGCTGGATGGAACTCTCGCGCTGCATGGCGCGGCAGAGCATCGCCATCGGGTTGGTGTAGTTGAGCAGGATGGCGTCGGGGCAGTGCCGCTCCATGTCGCGGACGATGTCGAGCATGACGGGGATTGTCCGCAGCGCCCGGAACACCCCGCTGACGCCGCGGGTGTCGCCGACGTTGGTGTCCACGCCGTACTTCTTCGGGATGGTGATGTCGTACTTCCAGACGCTCACGTCGCCGGCGAGGATCGTGCACACCACGGCGTCGGCGTCCTTGAGCGCCTCGGCGCGGTCCATCGTGGCGACGACCTTGGCGGGGTACTCGCCGCGGTCGATGATCGACTGCACCGCGCGCTTGGCGAAGTCCAGGCGCTCGGCGTCCACGTCCATCAGCGCCAGCGTGGCGTTCTCGAGCAGGGGGAACGTGAGGATGTCGCGGGCGAGTCCGCGCGTGAAGCCGAGGCTTCCGGCCCCGATGAAGGCGATCTTGGTCATGCGGTTCTCCGGTTCTGGGGGAAAGGTCGTGATTCTAGGGCGCGGGCGGCGCGTGTCAACGGCAACGACGGAAAACGCGGGACATCGCAAGCGCGCGGTGCGCCGACCCTACCATGGCGGCAGGCCAGTCCTTTACCTCTCCGCCGGATGCGCGTGAGCTCCGGCGAGGTCGCTACTCCAGCGGCGGGGCGATCAGGACGGCGCGGGTGGGGGAGCCCTCGGCGCCGGCGAGACGCAGCGGCAGGCAGATGAGCGTGTACCGCCCGGGCGGAACGTCCGCCAGGTCGGCGCCCTCCAGCAGGAGCATCCCGGCGCCCAGGAGGATCTCGTGCGCATGCCGGGCCTCGCCCGGCGGGTCCACACTCTGGGCGTCGAGCCCCACCAGCGAGACGCCGCGGCGGACGCACTCCCGCGCCCCGGCCGGCGAGATGCCGACCGGCGGCGGCTCGCCCTCGACGGCGACGAAGCGCCGCGCCGCCGAGTTGCTCGTGCGGAACAGGACGCCCTCGCCTTGACCGACCTCGACGCCCGCCAGCGTATCCGGGCCGACGGCGGGCGCTTCGCCGGCGTCCGCCACGACGGCCGGCATGATGAACCGCTCCGGGGCGAACGCGTCGAGCGTTGCGCCGTCCGGCAGGCGGTGGGCGGGGGCGTCCAGGTGCGTTCCGGCGTGGACGCTGCCGGAGAATTCCGTCAGGTTCCAGTCGTCGCCCTTCGCGAACGACAGCACGCGGCGCAGCTCCAGCGGCGGATCGCCCGGGTAGACCGGCGTCCGGCCGCTGAGCACCTGGGAGATGTCGTATATCTTGCGGGCCATGCGTCTACTCCCCGTCGCCCACGACGCCCCGCGCCGCCTCGCGGACCGTCTCGGCGAGTGACGTCGCGGCGGTCTTGTCCGGCGCCTCGGACGTGACGCGCATGATCGGCTCGGTGTTGGACGCCCGGACCGACACCCAGCCCTCGGGCAGGTCCACGCGCAGCCCGTCGTCGGTGTTGAAGGTCGCGTCGTCGCGGCCGGCGAAGCGATCCCGCACGGCGGCGATGACGTCGCCGATCGCCCCGGCCGGGCAGGGCAGCTTGCTCTTGAGCATGACGTACCGCGGGATGCGGTCGACCAGCGCGCTGAGCGGCTCGCCGGTCACGGCGAGGTACTCCAGGACGCGAGCGATGCCCACCAGCGAGTCGCGGACGAGCACCACCTGCGGGTCGATCACGCCGCCGCCGCCCTCGCCGCCGAAGACGCACCCGGCTTCGAGCATCGCCTGGACGACGTTCGCCTCGCCGGTCGGGGCGCGGACGACCTCGGCGCCCGTCGCGGCCGCCACGTCGTCGATCATCCGGGAGGTGACCATGTTCGTAGCCACCTTGCCCTTGCGCCGGGCGAGGACGTGGGCCGCCGTCAGGGCGAGCGTATACTCCTCGCCGATGAACGTGCCGGACTCGTCGAGGACCGCCAGGCGGTCGGCGTCGGCGTCCTGGGCGAACCCGACGGCCGCCCCGTGGGCCCGGACCGATTCACCCAGCTCGGTGACGTTCTCGGCGACGGGCTCTGGCGGATGCGCGAACGCGCCGGTCGGCTCGGCGTTGAGGTGCAGCAGGTCCACGCCCAGGCGCTCCATGAGCAGCGGCGTGACGGCGCAGCCGGCGCCGTTGACGCTGTCGAGCACCACGCGGAAGCGGCGCTTCGCGACGGCGTCCACGTCCAGGTCGCGGCAGACGGCGTCGACATGGGCGTCGTGCGTCTCGTCGTTGACGATGACCCGGCCCTGACGCTCGCTGCCGACCAGCGAGAACGCCTCGTCGGCCCACAGGCAGCGGAGCTTCTCGGCCGCGTCGGCTGTCAGGCTCGTGCCGGTCGGCTGGAGGAACTTGATCCCGTTGTACTGTCGCGGATTGTGCGACGCGGTGATGATGACGCCGCCGTCGGCGCCGATCCTCGCGGTCATCAGCGCCGCGCCGGGCGTGGTGACGAGCCCGAGATCGACCACGTCGACGCCGGACGCCATGAGCCCGGCGGCGACGGCGTTGCGGATCATCGGTCCGGACTCCCGGCTGTCGCGGGCGAGCGTCACCGTCCGCCCCGCGCCGCCGAGCAGCGTGGCGAACGCGCACCCGAACCGGCAGGCGACTTCGGGCGTCAGCGTTCCGCCGACCGTCCCGCGAACCCCGCTGACGCTGACCATCAGTCTGTCCATTGAGCGGCTCCCATGAAGTGAGCCCTGTCAAGGTCATCTTGTCGTCGTAAGTCGTGAAGC
>CAZADC010000266.1:0-5610 GCA_964483755.1 uncultured Planctomycetaceae bacterium
CCGGCCTGCGCTAGAGGCTCCCTCAACAGGGGGCCGCCTGCACCGTCTCCCGGGGGAGACCAACTGTGAACTCTGATCAGCAAACCCACCTCATGGGTCTCTGCGACCAACTGGTGCAGTTGTACGGAGAAGTGAAGGGCTATGTGATCGCAAGCGAGAAGCTTGCGCCGGGCGCGCGAGTGTCGGTGCCGGCGCTCAACGAGCTGCGCAACGCCTTCGATCACTGGATGCGCGCCGAGGGCGTCTGGCGCCACGGAAGGAGCCCCGGCGGCGGAGCGAGAGCCCGACCCGTTCAGGTACTGCGAGAAGAACCTGCAGAAGGCGCTCGGTCACGTATACCGCGCCGGGTATGACGCCCTGGACGTGCTGGCCTTGCATCACGTCCGACGCATCGAAACCTACTACGACAGCTATCACCTGACGACGCTGCACACCGTCATCCCGGATTTCGCGACCCGGATTCGCCGGCCCTTCGAAGCCGGGATTCGGGACTGCGAGGAAGGAAAGAACGGCAAGGACGTGGAGCCGTCTGACGGCGACCACCCGCGGTTCTTCGACCGCTACCTGCGCGGGATTGAGCGATTCACGGCGATCCTCGACGCTCTCGAGGCGCGCGACGCGGATCTTGACGCCGTCGAGGCGGAGACGGCGGGCGCCCTGCGCCGGCAGAGGAACCTGGCGCTGGCGGGCATCGCAGTGACCGTCATTCTGGCGGCGCTGGGCATTGCTCTGACGCTCCTGCTGGCGGGCTGACGGCTGCCCGCAAGGGCGTGTTTTGCGTGCACGGGGCTGCTCATGCGCAATAGAATGAGCCCCATGCGGATACGCAACGCCACAATCGCCGACGCCCGCGCGATCTGCGACCTGGTCAACTACTACGCCGAGCGCGGGCGGATGCTTCACCGGAGTCTCGAGGGCGTCTACGACACGATCCGGGAGTTCCAGGTCGCCGAGGACGACGACGGGCGCGTCGTCGGATGCGTCGCCGTGGACGTGTTCTGGTCCGACCTCGCCGAGGTGAAGTCGCTGGCCGTCTCGCCGGACGCCCGCGGGACCGGCCTGGGCGGGCGACTGATGCGCGCCGCCGTCGAGGACGCCCGCCGGCTGGGCGTGAAGCGCCTGTTCGCCCTGACCTACGAGCAGGGCTTCTTCGAGCGCCAGGGCTTCGCGGTCATCGGGCGCGAGACGCTGCCGGAGAAGGTCTGGCGCGAGTGCCTCGTCTGCCCCAAGGCCGACGCCTGCGACGAGATCGCGATGCTTCGCCGCCTGGACGACCGACCGGCCGCCGCGACCGCCGACAACGCCTCCGCGCGGGGGACGCAATGAGCGACGGCGAGGCGATCATCCGCCTGGAGGACGTGTCGAAGTCCTTCGGCGAGGAGGTGGTCCTCGACAACGTCCGTCTGGCCGTCAAGCCGGGTCAGACCACCGTGGTGATCGGCCCGTCCGGCTGCGGAAAGAGCGTCCTGCTCAAGCACGTCGTCGGACTGATCAAACCCGACCGCGGGAAGGTGTTCTTCCGCGACCGCGAGATTTCGGCCATGAAGGAGCGCCAACTGGCCGAGGTCCGCCGGGAGATCGGCTTTCTGTTCCAGGGCGCTGCGCTGTTCGACTCGATGAGCGTGGAAGACAACATCTGCTTCCCGCTCCGCGAGCACACCCGCCCGGACCCGGACGAGCAGCGCCGGCGCTGCCGCGAGGTGCTCGCCCTCGTCGGGCTGGACGACGATCGCGGCGAGTTCGCCGCAAAGTTCCCCGAGGAGCTCTCCGGCGGGCAGAAGAAGCGGGTCGCGCTGGCCAGGGCGATCGCTCTCCGCCCGGAGGTGATCCTCTACGACGAGCCGACGACCGGGCTGGACCCCATCCGCGCCGACCTGATCAACGAGTTGATCCTCAAGCTCCAGCAGCAGCTCGGGACCACGGCGCTGGTCGTCACGCATGATATGAACTCCGCCCGGAAGGTCGGCGACCGGGTGGTCATGCTGTACGAGGGCAAGTTCATCGCCGACGCCGCCCCCGCCGATCTGTCGGACGTGGACGACGAGGTGGTCACCCGCTTCGTGGAAGGACGGGCCAGCCCCGACGAGCTGCGCGAGCTCGAAACGGGGCAGTTCGGCAGCCCGGCTGACGCGGCCGACGATTCGCTCGCCAGGAGACGCACATGAAAGAGACGAAGCGCAACATCCTCGTCGGCATTACGGTGATCGTCGCCCTGCTGATGCTGGCCGGGCTGATCGTGATCTTCGCCGGGCTTCCGCAGATGTTCCAGCACGGATACATCATCCGCATGCGGGCCGACTCCACCCACGAGGTCTACGAGGGCGATTCGGTCTATCTCGCCGGCATGCGCGTGGGGCGGGTCATCGACGTGCGATTCGCCGACCCCGACCGCCCGGCGAAGGGCGTCACGCTCGTCACCCGCATCGACGAGGGCATCCGCGTGCCCGCTCGTACCAAGGCCGTCATCTTCACCCGCGGATTCGTCGGCGGGGCCTACCTGACGCTCAGCATCTCCGACGTGCCCGACACCGGCGCGGAGGAGTACCTGCCGACCGACGGCTCGGCCGTCATGGAAATCGAGCATCGCGGGTCGGGGCTCATCCCCAAAGAGCTGCGCGAGGGCATGGATTCCATTGCCGAGCTCGCCGAGAACATCAACTCGCTGATCGGCCCGCCGCGAACGCCCGCCACCGCCGCCACGTCCCCGACCGACGAGCAGACCCCCGAAGACCTGCGCGGCGCCGTGGTCCGCCTCAACCGTACGCTGGACGCCGTGCGACAGGTCGTCGGCGACGCCGAAAACCGGCGCAATCTCAAGGACGCCCTCGCCAACGTCAATCGCGCCACCGAGGAGGCGTCCGAGGCGATGGCCGCCCTGACGGAGTTCGCCGAAGCCGCCCGCAAGACCGCCGCCGAGGCGGGTGAGACCGTGGCGAAGTTCTCCGAGACCGCCGAGGAGGCGAAGCGGACCGCGGCGACCGCCCGGAAACGCATCGACGACATCGCCGTCCGACTCATCGAAAACGCCGAGAAGGTCTCGCAGCTCATGGCGACGCTGAACGCCGCGGCCACGAAGATCGAAAGCGGCGACGGCACGGCCGGGCGGCTCATCAACGATCCGAAGCTGTACAACAACCTCGTGGACGCCACGCAGCAGATGGCGGCGATGATGAAGGACCTGCGGGCGCTGCTGCAGACGTGGAAGGAAAGCGGCGTGCCGCTCAAGATCAAGTGATCCGGAGACGCCTGTGACGGCTACCTCGCCCGCAGACCCCGACCGGCGTACGGCGCCGCGGGGACAATGAGTTTTTCTCACGCAGTCTGTCGCGGACGCCTGCTCGTCGTGGCGGCGTGGATCCTGACGGCCGGGCTGATGGCGTGGCTGATCGCACCCGCCGATACATCCGGACCGGGGCAGGCGACCTACCTGCCGGACGACTCGCGCTACGCCGAGGCGATCCGGGTGGTCAGGGAACACTTCCCCTCCCGCGGCGGGCTCAGCTCGGCGGTGGTGGTCTTCGAGCGCCGCGACGGCGCCCTGACCGAGGCCGACATGACGGCCGTCGAATCGGTCGCGAACGCCGTCGGCCGGCCATCGGACACGCTGCAACCGGGCGACATGGACGGCGTCACCGTCCGATCGCCCGCCGACGTGGCGCTGCCGCGGAACCCGCTGACGGGGCGCCCCGTCGCCGATAACCCGCAGGTCAGCCCGGACCGTCAGGCGACGCTCATCGTCGTCGGCATCCCCGCCAACTTCATCACGACCCGCGCGTCGCGCATCGTGGACCACGCCCGACAGGCCCTCGCCGGGCGTGACCTGCCGCGCGGGCTGTCGGCCGCCGTGACCGGCAGCGGCGCGTTCGGACACGACTACGCCGTCGCCGCCGAACGCTCCAGCCGCAGCACGCTGTGGGTGACGCTGGCGGCGGTCGTGCTGATCCTGCTGGCGGTCTACCGCGCCCCGCTCGCCGCCGGCGCGGCGCTGGGGGCAATCAGCCTGGCGGCCGTCGTCGCGCTGAGCCTGCTCGCCGCCGCGACGCACGTCGGCGTCCAGGCCGGCACGGCCGAGCGCATCTTCGTCATCGTCCTGCTCTACGGGGCGGGCGTGGACTACTCGCTCATGCTCATCAGCCGCTACCGCGAAACGCTGGCCGAGCGCCCGCATGCCGAGGCGCTGCCCGAGGCGATGCGCGCGACGCTCGGCGCGATCGTCGCCTCCGGCGGGACGGACGCCGCCGGACTCATGATGCTCTGCCTTGCGGGGTTCGGCCTGTTCCGCACCACCGGCGGCGCGGTGGCGATGGCGCTGGGCGTCGCCCTTCTCGCGGCCGTCACGCTGGTGCCCGCGCTGCTGGCGGTGCTCGGCCGCCGGGCGTTCTGGCCGGCGCATCGCCGCGGCGACGCCTCGGGAACCGGCGTCGGACGCCGGACCGTCTGGCCGCGCCTGGCGACGACCGTCACGCGCCGTCCCGTCCTGATCGGCGGCGCGGTCCTCCTGCTGCTGGCGGCGCCCGTCATCCAGGCGACGCGGATCACCTGGGTCTACGATACGCTCGCCGATCTCGCCCCGCACTACGGCGCGGTCCGCGGGTTGCGCATGGCGAAACGCCACTGGCCGGTCGGGGAGATCGCCCCGGTGAGCGTACTGCTGGAGTCGGACAAGCCGCTGAAGGCCGGCGAATGGCTGGAGCTCACCTCCCGCGCCACCGCCGCCGCGTCCGCCGTGGACGGCGTCCGAAATGTCCGCAGCCTCACCCAGCCGATCGGGGCGGGACTGGACCCCGTCGCGGCGACGCTCGTCGCCACGCTCGGCGCCGGACAGGCCCGCGCACAGTACGTCAGCGACGACACTCGGGCGATGCGGATGGAGATTGTGCTCGACTCGCCCGCCCTGACGCTGACCGCGATGGACAAGGCGCAGCGCGTCCGTCACGCCGTGCGCCGGGCGTTGAGTCGTGCCGACGCAAGCGTGGACGTCCATCTCGCCGGCGTAACGGCCGAGATGACGGAGGTCCGCGAGGTGACCGGACGCGACTTCCGCCTGATCGTCCCGCTCGTGCTGGGGGTGATCCTGCTGGTCGTCGTGACGCTGCTTCGCGACCTCGCGCTGGCCGGGTTCATGACGGCCTGCACCGTGCTGAGCTACCTGGCGACGCTCGGGATCACGTCGTGGGTCTTCACCGCCGCCTTCGGCGCCGAGGGGCTCGACTGGAAGGTCCAGGTCTTTCTGTTCGTAGTCATCGCCGCCGTCGGCGTGGATTACAACATCTTCCTCGCCGCCCGCCTGGCCGAGGAATCGCGCCGCTTCCGCCTGCGCAAGGCGGTCCGCCGCGCGGTGGTGCACACCGGTCCGGTCATCAGCTCGTGCGGGCTCATCATGGCCGCCACGCTGGGCAGCCTGATGGCCGGCGACCTCCTGCTGCTTCGCGAGCTGGGCTTCGCGATGGCCCTGGGCATGTTGCTGGACACGTTCGTCATCCGCCCGCTGCTGCTGCCGGCGTTCGTGATGCTCACCGGCCGCACCGGCCGACGGGCGGCGCTGCGGCGTCGCGACTGACTCTCACCACCCGAATGCGCATCATGCTCCTCGGGCGCCCATGACAACCG
>CAZADC010000267.1:0-5591 GCA_964483755.1 uncultured Planctomycetaceae bacterium
GAACCGGACCGGCCGGAGGCACCGCTGCCCATCTCGACCGTTACGGGACACGGCGTGGAACCCCTGCGGGCGGCTATCCTGCAGCGGCTCGGGCTCGCCGACGTCGATCCGGCCCGGCCGATGGCGTTCACCCGCCGCCAGGCGGAACTGCTCGAGGCCGCAGCGGACGCGCTGGAGATCGCCAATGCGGCTGCCGCCCGAAAACGCCTGCGTCACCTCCTGCACGGCGAGTAGCCCTCAGATCGCAGGGCGCGCAGCCGGTAAGAAGATGCGGGGGTGCAGGGCGCGCAGCCGCGCTGTTGCGGCTGCACGCGGGACAGCGATGCACTCTCTGCCGATGCGCCGACCGTGCGCTACGACGCGGTGCCCTTGGAAAGACACCGCGCTGGTAGCCGGCAGGGCGCGTGGCTTGCCACGCACCGCGGCGGTCGGCGGGCAGCTCGGCTCAGCGAAGTCGCCAGTGAATCCGCGGGCCGCCGTGACGGCGCCGTCCGTCGTCCCGGTCGCGGTCATCGTGTCGCCGGTCGTGGCGGTCGTCGTCGCGCCCTCGGCCGCGACGGTCCCTGTCCCGGCCGTGCCCGCGGTCGTCATCCCAATCGCGGTCATGCCGGCGGTCGCGGTCCTTCAGGTAACGGTGGGGGCTGTAACGGTAGCGTCGGAATCCGTGCCCCCGACGGCCGCGATCGAACCGTTGATGCTGGTCAAAGTCCCCATACCGACGTTCGTGGAACCGCGGCGCGAATCGGCTGGGACAGGAGCGCAGCAGGTGGCTGCGCGTGCGGTAATGCAGCGTCAGCGGACGCGTGCTGTAGACGCGGGCGTCGCGGTGGAAGCTCGGCGTCGGAAAATGCGGGCGATAGAACGACACGCCCGGTCCGACGACGCTGTGAGTCGGATAGCCGATCCGACCGCCGACGAAGCCCGACCCGCCGCGAACGGAGAAGACGACCACGTCGTCGCGGTGTCCGCCCCCCGCTGAGGCGGTGTCTGCGACTGTCAGGCCGATGACGGCGAAGGCAGCCAGCGCCAGCGCCACTGTGGTTGTTTTCGACTGGATCATGAACATCATGCACCTCCTTCAAACCATTGTATCGCGGAACGCTCTGTTCGGGGGGACATAACGGGGGCGCGCGGGTTAGGGGCATTTTCCGGTTTTCGCGCCGAAGAAGCCGCCGGTGTCGAGAAAAAGTGAAAGATCGTCCCGCCCGACATGACGCGCGATGCGCAGACGGACGGGACGCGCCACCGGCGGGCGGGACGATTCCGACATGACGGTGCGCTCTAAGCTGCGGCCCGGGCACGAAATACATACGTCTGGCGCGCCCCGGCGTCCGACGGCGCCCGTCGGTTGCGGGTCGGCGTTTCGTCCTCGGTCGGTCGGAATGAGGGAAAACCCGCGCCCGAACGCCCCGGCGCCAAAAATCGCTTGTCCGGCAAAAGTCGTTGGCATAGGATGACTTAAGAAAGCTGCAGGCTATAGGGACCTGCCGCGTGTCGTCCGTGCGGTTCAGCGCTAACCCCGATCAGGGGAGGGCCATGCACACGGTAACAAAGAAGGAGCTGATCGACCGGATAGCGGATCAGACCGGCGAGAAGCGCGTCTCGGTAAAGGAAGTCGTCCAGCAGTTCCTCGACGAGGTGGTCGAAGAGCTCGGACGCGGGAACCGTCTGGAGTTCCGCGACTTCGGCGTCTTCGAGACGAAGGAGCGGGCCGCCCGGATGGCCCAGAACCCCAAGACGCTCGAGCGCGTTCACGTCCCGCCCAAGCGGACCGTCAAGTTCAAGGTCGGGCGCATGATGAAGGTCAAGCTGCAGGAAGGCATGGAACGCGACCGCCAGACGGGCAAGACGGCGGAGTAGTCGTCGGAGTCGTCACTACGGCGACGCGCCCGAGCCGGAACCGCCGCATCGGCCAAGGGGGACTGTCTCACTCCCGCCGACCTGTCCTCAGCGCGCCGCTGCCTCACACCAGGTTGCGCAGCAGGCTCTTGACGTACGCCTCGTCGTCCTCCTTGCAGGCCAAGCCGAACGAGGCGGTCTGCGAGAGGGTTACGCTCGCCCGTCCCGCCTGCGCCTGGAATCGCACGCCCGCGCTGGTGGTGAAGTCGGCGTACTCGTCGAGGAAGTCCAGCCCGTGCTGCGTGTCGAGGAACTTCGGCGCGTACGTCCCGGCCATGTAGGCGTTGTGGGCGTAGTCGCTGACGCGGATCGTCCGCAGGTGGAATTTCTGTGTCTGCTCGGCGAGCTTCCGCACGGCGGCGGGGATGTCCACCTCGATCGCCTCGGTCACCGTCGGCAGGGCGAGGCAGCTCGCGAAGAACAGGCCCACGTGCTCGATCGAGTTCGCCGCGCCCGCGTACACCTCCAGGCGCTCGGTGTCCGGGCGGATGCCGAACGGGTAGACGTTCACCTTCTCCACGGCCGAACTGGTCACCTCGCCGGTCTCCTCGTCGAGGGTGGTCACGGCCTGCTGGACCTTGCGTACGATCGTGCCGAAGACCGTCTTTTCGGTGGCCGAGTGGTTCAGCACGCCGTATTCCTCGCTCTCGGGCAGTCCCCAGGCGGCGACGAGCTCGGCGAGCTTCTCGACGGGCGGGCATCCCTGAATCTGCGCGACGTTCAGCTTGAATGAGGCCATCGGTACTCCGCAGCAAGCGTGGAAGGCGTCGAAACGGTCGGGGGCGTCGCAGGGCGTCGTCGGCCGGCGTCTCGTGCGGGTGCAGTCGGGCGTGGGCGAATCGATCCGTCCCCCGCAGGCGTCGTCGGCTCGTGCGGGCCGGTCAGGCGCCGCTCAGCGCATCACCCACTTCTTCTCGGCGAGAATCACGGGCGCGTCGGGTCGCGCCGCCGCCTCGCCGGGCACCTCGTAGGTCAACTGCAGCGTCTTCGACAGGACGATGCGCTCCTTGGTGACGGTCTCCATCTCCCCGAGGCGGTTCATCTCTTCGACAGTGACGGGCGTGGGCAGTTCGACGACGGCCGTCTCGCCGCTCAGCCCGCCGATGAAGATGTGGAACGCACCGGCCTGCCCCTCGTAGTTCGGCCAGATCGCCACGCCCGTCTTGGCGTTGTCGTCGCCCTGGAGGAGCTTGCCGGTCATGGCGGTGGTCTCCATCATCAGCGGGTCGTTGTGGACCCGCTGGATGGTGCGGAAGACGCCCGCGGGCACGTTGCGCCCGGCGCGGAGAAGCTGCCCGGTGTCGGTGTACAGCGCGAAGTCCGGCACGAAGATCTGGTCCTCGCCCGTGTGGTTGGTGACGGTGTAGCGCATGTACCAGTACAGGTGCGGACGGTCCTCGAGCGGGGTCTTGACCAGGATCGCCTGTGGTGGTTCGTACTCGAAGTCGAGCTGCCAGGTCACCGGGACCTCGGACGGCTCGGGGGCCGGCGTCGCCGTGCCCGCGACCAGGGCGATCAGGATCGCGGCCGTCGCCGCGGCGGTCAGGCTCAGTCTCATCGCGTCACTCCTACCTGCGAACGGAGGATGCCCATGCGCTCCAAGCCGGTGCACCGTACGCCATCGCCGGGCGGAAGTCAACCGCCTGAATCAGCGGTTTCGCTGTCCTGACGGACGGCGCAGGGGTACGAGAGCCCCAGGGCAACCGGCATGAGCGACCAGGCGGGTCGCAGCAGCCTGGCAAGGCCGCCGCGCTCGGAATCGTTCGCACCGTGACCGGCGGCGGGGGGGCGCGCAGCACGTGCAGCCGGAAGACGCGGGACGTAAAATGTCGGCATGATCGCTCCCGTTCCACGTCGACGCCGGGACGCCGCGCTGCGGTTCATCGCGGCCGGCGCGCGGTCGGACGCGGCCGCCGCCGCGAGGGCGCAGGCGTACCAGCGGCTCGCCGACGCGCGGGGGGCGGGCCGCACCCGGTTGTGGTGGGCGCAGCGTTGGCGGCGCGTCCGGGCGGCGGCGATGGTGGTGGAAGGCGCCGGGCGGACAGGGATGCTGTTTCACAGCCCGGCGGGCGCGCCGGGGGTGGACGCCGAGGCCCTGACGGACGTGATCCGCGGCGTGTCCGACGACGCGCTGGACGCGGGGATGAGCATGGTCCAGTCGCTGCTGGCGCCCGCGGACGGCGAGGACGTGGCGGCGGTCCGTGCGGCCGGGTACACGCTCCTGGCGGACCTGCTGTACCTGCGGCGTCCGCTGAACGGGCCCGTCGCCGAACCGGAGGCGGGACTGACATGGCGTGCGTTCGGCGAGTTCGACGACGCCGAGCTGCTGGAGGTGATCGGCGAAACGTATTCGGGTTCGCTGGATTGTCCGCGCCTGTCCGGAGCGCGGCGCGGCGAGGACATCCTCGCATCGCATCGCGATACGGGAATCTACAGTCCGGACACGTGGTGGCTGGCGATGCGCGGCGGCGAGCCGGCCGGGTGCATCCTGGTCAACGACGTCGCCGGACGCAGCGAGGCCGAGGTGGTCTACCTGGGCGTGACGCCCGCGCATCGCGGCCGGGGGGTGGGGCGGGCGATGCTCCGTCGTGCGTTGCGCGTGTCGGCGCAGCGGGGGCTTTCGGCGATTACGCTCGCCGTGGATGCCGCAAACACGTACGCGATCCGCATTTACGAGCACGAGGGTTTTTCCCGATACGACCGCCGTCTGGCGCACGCGGTTCTGGCGAGCGAGCGGACCTCCTGCGCGGGCTGTGGACAACGTGTGGATTGAGAAAAAAGTTCTGCGCCAACCCCCCCCGCGACAAGCAATTGGACGGTGTGGATAAAGGGGCCCACCTTTCTTGTTGACCGCCCTTAACGTCCCGCTTACATTTGCCTTCACGCTCGAACGCCCCGACAGGGCGGTCAGTTCGCGAAAACCGGGACAGTATTCGTTGAGCCGCTGACTCGCAAGGCACGGAAGCAAGGAACCGCTATGGACACGCTGACGCCATCCGTACGCGCTGACGAACCGATCAGAGACATCATGGAAGCGCTGCAGGACCGCATCGGGCCGCAGCGGTTCAAGGCCTGGTTCAAGCATGGCGTGCGCCTGGAGCTGGAGGAGTCCCGCGTCAAGCTTGCCGTGTGCAACCCCTTCGCCGCGAACTGGATCGAGTCCCACTACGCCGCGGAGATCGCCGAGATCGCCGCCGAGCGAACCGGCCGGCAGCGCGACGTGCTGGTCACCATCGACTCCTCGCTGTCCGAGGAGGTCCGCAAGGCGCAGCTCGACTCCCAGGCGGAGATCGTCGACAAGGCGACCCACGGACGCGCCCGCCCGCGCCGTCAACCGGCCCAATCCGCGCTGCGCCACGAGTTGAGCGACTTCATCGTCGGCGAGTCCAACCGCCTGGCCTACGCGGCCGCGGTGTCGACCGTCAAGGCCGACCGGCCCCCGTTCAACCCGCTGTTCGTCCACGGTCCCTGCGGGGTCGGAAAGACCCACCTGCTGCAGGGCGTCTGCAAGGCGATTGCGACGCGGCGAGGCGGGGCGGCGTGCCGCTACGTGACGGCCGAGCAGTTCACCAACGAGTTCCTCGCCTCCATGCGGGCCCGCAAGCTGGAGCAGTTCCGCGCCCGCTACCGCCGGCTGGACCTGCTGGCGATCGACGACGTCCACTTCCTGGCCGCCAAGAAGGCGACGCAGG
>CAZADC010000268.1:0-2718 GCA_964483755.1 uncultured Planctomycetaceae bacterium
ATCTGGCTGCTGATCCCGGTGGTCGTCGACGCGTTCTGGCCGGGCGGGTGGCGGAGTCTGGGCGGCCTGGCAATGGTGATGAATCCCGTTGTCCAGATCGGCGTCGCCGTCGACGGCGCGACCGAGGCCGGGTGGTTCGGCTCGCTGACCTACAGCGCTCACACCCTCCGGCTGGGGGTCGGGGAGATGACCCTCGGCGTGCTGGCGTCGCTGCTGCTGTACGGCGGAGCGGCGCTCGTCGTCGCGTGGCGGGCGCGGGCGCGCCTGCGGAGGAACGCGTTTTGACGGCGGGGCGGGTCATCGCGGCCGTGGGGAACGTCCTGCGTCCCGCGCGCCTCACCGGGCCGATCTTCGCGAAGGAGCTTCGCGTATCGAGCCGGCGC
This sequence comes from uncultured Planctomycetaceae bacterium, assembly GCA_964483755.1. Classification (GTDB taxonomy): domain Bacteria; phylum Planctomycetota; class Phycisphaerae; order SM23-33; family SM23-33; genus CAZADC01. Next base: position 384 of record CAZADC010000268.1, read on the forward strand.
CGGCGGAACTACGCCCTGCGTGTCGGGTACATCTGCCTGCTGATGGTGTTCCTGGCGCCGATGTGGATAGAGGCGTCGCGCGGCTGGTACGGCGCGGGCGGGTTCATGGCCCGCATGGCCGCCATCGCCCGGGCCGCGGTCATGACCATCGCGTGGTTCCAGTTCTGCGCGCTGCAACTTCTGGCGATCATCATGCTCTCGTCGTCCATCGGCGAGGAGGTGCAGCGGCGGACGCTCCCGGCGCTGCTGGCCACGCCGATCGGCGGCGTCCAGATCGTCGCGGGCAAGCTGGGCAGCGGGCTCCTGCGGCTGGTGTGGCTGCTGGGGATCAGCGTGCCCGTGCTGGCGCTGCTGCGGGCGTTCGGCGGTGTGCCGTGGGATTTCGTGGTCTCCTCGACGTGCGTCACCCTGACGGCCGTGCTGTTCGCCGCCTCGCTCAGCCTGCTGATGTCCATGTACTCCCGCCGCACCTATGTCGTCGTCATCGCCGGGCTGATCGGGGTCGGCGCGCTGACGTTCGGCCTGCCGCTGATCGCGGTGATCGTCATCGGCGAGATAGGCAGTTGGATGGCGGTGAGTGATGTCTTGGACTTCCTGAGCTACGTCAGTCCGCCGCTGGCGATGATCATGCAGAACGAACAGCTCTACCAGGGCTACCGCGGCTGGTCTGTGGGGACGTTCGCCTGGCCGGTGCATTGCGGCGTGATGCTCGGCATGTGCGGGCTGCTCTGGGCCTGGAGCGTGATCCGCGTCCGGAAGGTCGCGCTGCGGGAGATGACCGGGCGCAGGGACGCCGAGCTGACCATCGACCCGTCCTACGGGCGCATTCGCCGCCTGAGGGGCAGGGCGGTGTACTGGAAGGAGCTCCGCGGGCCGATCGGCGGGAGGCGGTTCCGGCGCCTGCTGCTGATCATCCTCCTCTGGGTGCTGTTGTGCATAGCGTATATGTTCACGATGCCCGCCCTCGACGACGATGACGTGCAGCTCACGTTCGTCGTGATCCTGCTGGGGCTCGGCACGCTCGTGACGGCCGTGCTCGCGGCCACGCCGATCGTCTCCGAGCGCGAGTCGAACACCTGGCCGGTGCTGCTGACGACGCCCGTGGAGACGTTCGACATCGTGCTGGCCAAGGCGGTCGGCGTCCTGCGCCGCTCGGCGGCGTTCTGGGCGCTGCTGGTCGTCCACGTGCTCATCTTCGCCGCGGCGGGGATCCTCCAGGCGCAGGTGGTCTGGCAGATGGCGCTGATCGTCGGCTGGACGTGCTTCTTCCTGACGGGGACGGGGCTGCTGTGCAGCCACATCGCCCGGCGGACCACGACGGCCGTGGCGATGAACGTGGGCGTGGCGGTCGCCCTGTGGGTGGTCCTGCCGATCGTGGTCGTCATCGTCGCCGAGACGGGACCCTATTCGTACCAGACGCGGCAGGGGGTGATGGGCCTGGTGGAGGGCAACCCGGCCGTGCAGGCAATCGTGGTCACCGACAAGGCCGTCGACCGCCGCTGGGGTTCCCGGAGTTCCTACCACTGGCCGAGCGGCTCGGCCGGCGCGTCGGTGACGAGCGTTCGCCTGTTCGGGTGGGCGTTCGGATATGTCGTCGCGGGCGGCGCCTGCATGGCGGTGACGGGCGGGCTGCTGCGGCGGAAGCTCTGAGGAACCGTCCGGGGGGGATCGGATGTATCGTCCGAGGGGGGCAGATGTCTCGTTTCCTGCGGCCGGACGGAGCGACGGCGCTGCGTCGATCGGGATCGAGTTGATAGCCTAAGCTTCGTAAAACAAGTGGTTTAGCGTCGGAAAGGCCCCGTAGTCTTCCGGGTGGCCAAACTTTTTCTCGCTTCTTCCCCATTTTAATGTTGAAACTTTGCACCACTTTTATAGGATAGCCGATGAAGCAAGGCAGGACGGGTCGCCGAATAGGGCGGCCCAGAATTTGAGCCTCAAAGAAGAAAAGTGGTGCGAAGAATACTTCTTTGTGCATCCGCTCGAAATCAGACCGGCCTGCGGACAGGGAGAACACTGATGACGACCACGGCAACGCAACAGAGCAAGAGGATCAGGCGACCCGAGAGCACGGTGCTCGCGAAGCTCAGCGACGCCCAGCAGCGCGTTTACCGCGAGATTCCCGAGGAAATGGACTACGTGGACCATCCGTCCTTCGCCTCGCCGTCCACCGAGGACAAGCTCTTCGGCGACGAGGCCGACGAGATCGACGTCCCCACGTGGACGCAGTTCCCCGAGATCGCCGAGGAGATGAAGGTCAAGCAGGCCAAGCGCACCGTCCTCAAGGCCGAGGACGAGGCGAAGCTGTTCCTGACCTATAACTACGCCCGGTACCGCC
>CAZADC010000268.1:2728-5546 GCA_964483755.1 uncultured Planctomycetaceae bacterium
GGGGCGTCGATAAGCTGCATCTGCAATGTCTCACGGACGGCCGCCCGGCCTCCGCCCGCAGAAGCGCCGCAGCATCGGGCGGGCGCGCCAGATGGTGCTCTGGTACGGCAGGGCGATGCGGGCGCGGGCCGACCTCGTCCGCGCGAACATGGCGCTGGTGCTGAGCATGGCCAAGCGCACGCGAATCCCCAACGTCGAGTTCTCCGAGCTGGTCTCGGAGGGCAACATGGCGCTGCTGCGGAGCGTCGAGAAGTTCGACGTCTCCCGCGGGTTCAAGTTCTCCACCTACGCCTGCCGGGCGATCCTCAAGAGCTTCAACCGCCTGGCGACGAAGACCGGACGCTACCGCCAGCACTTCCCGACGGAGTTCGACCCGGACCTCGAGCGCAGCGACTACGACGAGCACCGCCACGACATGCAGTGGGGCGACTCCGTGGACGCCCTGCGAGAAATTCTCTCGCGCAACCGCGCCGGGCTGAGCGATCTGGAGCGCACCATCGTCATGGAGCGCTTCGCCATCCTCTCGCGAGGCAAGGGCAAGACGCTCGCCGAGATCGGGAAGATCGTCGGGCTCACCAACGAACGCGTACGTCAGATTCAGAACCTCGCCCTCGAGAAGATCCGCGACACGCTCGCCGAGGACTATCTCGTGGCCTGATCCGGGACCGGCCGCAACGGCCGGCATTCTCCGATCGGCCCGTTATGCAATACGGCCCGTCGGGCGCGGAAGCGTCCGGCGGGCCGGTTTCGTGCGCGCGGGCGGTGGTACAAGCCCACAGCGCGCCTGACCTGCCCCGCGTTTCGTTGCTATGTGATGGAATGGTAACGAGACACCGAGGTGTGCTCGCGGCATAGCACGCCCCTCCGAGGCCCGTTCATTGTCGCCCCACGGACCGGTTGCCGTCGTTCCGCGCACAGGTGTAACGGCGCGGCTGCGCGCCCCGCGGCGACCCCCGCGCGGCGGGCGACGGCGCGACTCCGCGCCCTACGAGAGCCGCCGCGTGCCGGACGACGGCGCGGCCGCGCTCCCTCCGGCGAGCTACTGGATCTCGACCAGCTCGATGTCGAAGACCAGGTCCTGCCCGGCGAGGGGATGGTTGGCGTCCAGCGTGACCTCTTCGTCCTGCACGTCCGAGACGCGGACGATGAAGGAATTCCCGTCTTCCTGGTTCACGCGGAACTGCTGGTTGACCTGCGGCTCGACCTCGTCGGGGAACTCGTCCTTGCTGACCTGGCTGACGAGGTCCTCCCGCCGCGGCCCGTAGGCCTCGTCGGACGCGATGTTGACGGTTTTCGTCTCGCCGACGTCCATGCCCTCGACGGCCTGCTCGAAGCCGGGAATGAGCTGCCCCTCGCCGAGGGTGAATTCGAGCGGCTCGCGCTCGGCGGAGGTGTCGAAGACGGTTCCGTCCTCGAGCTTGCCGGTGTAGTGGACTTTTACGGTGTCGCCTTCGGATGCGCTCGGCATGATGACTCCAGACATCTGGGATAGCGGCGTGCGCCGTCCGGACCGGCCGGGACAGCGCTTTAACGCATGGTAGGGATGCGCGGTGCTGCGCCCAGAAAAACCCTGAGGGCGACATCGAGGCGGGGATGGAATTCGCGCCTGGCGCGCGAGGTCTCATTGAGATTGTGTTCAAAACGGATTTGCGTTAGAATCAAGTTGCTCATCGGGACCGGCGTCGGGCTCGTTGAAGTCCGGCCCGGTCCGGGGCGGCGCGCAGAGGACGCGTCGAACGCTCTCCGGGCGAGCCCGGCCGCTCGCCCAAGCGGGCCCATCTCGGGCGAGATCGCCCGGCCCGTCACGCCGCGAGAACCGCAGCACACGCCGCCCAGCGCGGCGAACTCGAGACGCCCGCGGGTGTCCAATGAACTGTGAGGTGTCGCGCACCGTCTCAAGTGACGTGTGCGGCGCCGGAAAGCGTTTGCGGACCGGACGGTGCGTCGATACATAGTAGGGGGATCGGACGGGCTTGAGCCCGTGCGGTCGCCCCTGGAACCCCCGATTTCGGGAGGCGCCATCATGGCTGTCGAGTTCCGATGCGAGAAATGCGGGAAGCTGGTGACCGTCGACGCGAAGGCGGGCGCGAAGATCCCGTGCCCCGAGTGCGGCAAGCGGATCGGCGTTCCCGAGGGGCTGGCGTCGCTGCCCCGCCCGCAGGTCCCCGGCGGACAGGGAGGAGACAAGCCCGCCGGCGAGGGCGAAGAGGGGGAGGGGGAAGAAGAAGAAGAGCAGCTCGAAGAGAGCACCGCCATGATGACCGCCATGGCCAACATCATGCCGTGGGTCATCAGCGCGTTCTTCCATCTGGGCCTGTTCCTCATCATGGCGTTCATCGTCATGTTCGTTCGCTACAGCGCCGACGATCGCGAGGTGCCCATCCCGGACGCAACGCTCAGCGACAACCCCGGCGGGCGCATGGACCCCGGCGAGCGGACCATCGAGGAGACGGCCAAGGTCCACCAGCGCACGAAGACCTACTCCGAGCGGAACAGCGCCATCGAGTCCGAGACGGAGACGGAGAAGGAAGTCCAGCTCATCGGGCTCAGCGGAGCGGCCGGGGGGAAGGTGAACTTCGGCGTCCGGCGGGGCACGAGCGGCGTCGGACCCGCGAGCTCGTTCTTCGGCTCGGGCGGCAACGCCTACCACGTGGTCTACGTCGTGGACCGGTCGGGCTCGATGTACGCTGGCGGGGTCTGGGAGATCGTCCAGCGCGAGATGCTGATGTCGATCGCCAAGCTCAAGCCGATCCAGGACTTCCAGCAAAGATCGGTCCCGCTTCTCTGGCCCCCCGGCGCAGCAGTTCATCCTGCCGGG
>CAZADC010000269.1:0-5527 GCA_964483755.1 uncultured Planctomycetaceae bacterium
GGACAGCCCGCATTGTGGCGTTTGGCCGCCTTCGAGCGAGCCACGAAAAGGAGAACATCATGCGTCGAACGTGGATTGTCGGACTCGCCTTGGCGGGCGTGACGGGCCTGCTGCTGACGGCCGGATGCGGGAGCAAGGTCACCGAGGCCAACGCCGAGAAGATCGAGGAGGGGATGACGGTCGAGGAGGTCATCGACATCCTCGGCGAGCCGACCAGCCAGACGGGCGCGGAGATCAAGGTCGGCGACGCGGATCTCGGCGGCGGGGTCTACACCTGGCGGGACGACGACGCCCGGATTGACGTGACGTTCGCCCAGGGCAAGGTGACCACCGTCAGCTACGTGCTGCTTGAAGACGAATTCTGACGATCCGTCTGACAGGCCTGTCGCGCGGCGGGCGCCGTCCCGGACGCGACCCGCCGCGCTTCCGCGCCCCGGACGCCGGACCCGCCTTGCGGAGCGGGACTCGTATCATCGCTGCAGGAGGCGCCGAGGGCGGCGCGCATCCGAGCCCTGTCCATCCTGTCCCTTCGAGGCCGAAAAGCGGGCTCGTTCGTGGCGGGAGGGATGCGTCGTCTTGCCGGGAGACAGCGCGGGGGAGGCTCGCTCGACGTTACTCACGGGCGTGGTCGGCGTTTCCGTCCCCATCGGCGGCAGCGCTGCCGTTCATGCGGGCGGTGACGCTCGCCATCGCCCGCATCAGATCGTCTCGCATCGCGGCGACTTCCCCTGCCGGGGCGCGGGGATTCCGCAGCGCGTCCCGGTCGAAGGACGTCCCCCACTGCTTCAGCGCGAGAGCCTTGACGGCGGTGATCGCCTCGTCGAGCTCGTCGGCGGCGACCTTCGCCTCGCCGGCGGCGTCAAGCAGCGTCTCGCCCCGCGCGAGCAGCGCGTAGTCCTGGAGCCCCTGGCGGATGCGGAGGAACGCCAGCGTCGGTGAGACGCTCCCGTCCGGTCGGAGGGCGAGCGCCGCCCGACCGTCCATCCTCCACCCGTTGTACATCTGCGACGCCCCGAACAATCCGTAGACGTAGCATCCGTCGACCCCGATCGACCGGGCGTAGAAGCCCATGTTGAACCGGTCGGGGTAGATGTGCCGCAGGTAGACCTTCCCGCCCGTCAGCTCCTTGAACCGCTTGACCTGCTCGGGCGTCCGCGCTGTGTTGGCGTCGAGAATGAGGGCGACGTAGGGCTCCATCAGGACCTTGAAGGCCGCGTCGTCCAGATCCTCCAACCCGCTGGCACGCGGAGTGACGGCCGGACGTCCCCCCGCCTTGCGGATGACGCGGGCGGCCGGGAGGATACCGCGCAGGTCGTCGGCGTAGTACTCCGAGCCGAGGTACATCAGCGGATTGGCTAGCCCCGCCTTGGTCGCCACCTCCCGCGTCTCTGTGACGACGCGGCTGAGCGTTCGCTCGTAGACGGCCGAGCCGGGCGGTATGTCCATGCGCCCCACCAGAAGCCGATGGGCGCCGCCTATGGAGAACAGCGTCTCGCCGGTCGCCATCCGGAGCGGGTAGCTCTTCAGCTCCTCGACGACCGGGCCCGAATGCACGCTGTAGTCGTCGCGGTTGATCGCCGCCACACGCAGCGTGAGCGCGTTGAGCCCGAAGCTCATCGCGTGGCGCCGGAAGTCGCGCGTCAACGCCTCGCGCTTCGCTGCGGGAAGCGCGTTCGCCAGGCCGTAGTACACGTCCCAGACCGAGGCGTCCGTGGTCGCCCCCCACGTCGGCTCGATCGGCTGCCCGCGAACGCCGACGACATCGATCTTCACGTCTGCCTGCGCCGCCCCGCCCGTCACCGCGACGCGCAGCGTCCCCGAGTAGGCGCCCGGCGGCGCGTCCGGGGGAACGCGAACCACGATCGCCCCGTGCGCGATCCGCCGCTCGGCCGTCCGGTCCGCCCGCCGCGACAGCACCCAGGGCTGGAACAGCGCCGTGCCGTCCTGGACGTCCGGAACCTTCCGGAGGAAGAACGTCTCGATCCCGTCGGCGGCGACGACCCCCATCGGCGGGCCGGTCTTTCGGAGCACGCTCAGCGTGGGCACGATGAAGGGCGCATCGCGGAGCGGCACAGCCGCGAAGGGAATCGTCACCGTCGAGCCGGGGACCGCCACGGCTGTGAGCGAATCCGTCTTCGATGCCTGCTCGGGGACCCAACGCGAGCTGAAGGCGTGCTCGGGCGGCGGATCGAAGAGCATGACCCCGGCTTGCTGCTCGGCCTCCGTCGGCTGGACGTTGCAGACCGGCTCGAACCGGCGCCCCACAACGAATTGCCGGCGGAAGCGCCGAAGGTCCTTCTCGCAGGCGGCGACCCAGGCGGTTAACTCGCCGCGCTTCGACAGCGGCGCCATCGCCAGGGCGGCAACCTGCACGTTGTACGTGTCCGCCCGGCTGCGCCCGCCCTCGAGCTGGCACTCCACCTGCGACGCGAAATGCTGCGCGTAGCGCTCGTTGAACCACGCGGGCGTCCACTCGCCGTCGCAGCCGGCCAGAAGCCCTTGCGGCCCGAGCATCTCGCGCGCGGAATGCTTCTCGTGAACGAGCGTCTTCCCGTCGTGGCGGAAGGCGTACTCGACCGGCTGGGACATGCTGTATCCGTAGTGCGTCAGCCAGAGACGGCAGACGACCGGGCCTTCGCCGGAGGTCCGCAAGAGAAGCGAGTCCCGTTGTTCGTGCGACGGGATCGGACCGAGAAAATCGCCGGTCAGCGGATCGGGGTAGCCTGGCGCCTCGTACCGCAGGCGGTTCTCCCCGCTCCAGGCCAGGCGCCCGTTGAGCTCCCCGGCGTGGCGGAACCCCGGCCAGACGATCTGACCCCCTCCACCGAAGTCCAGCAGGACGGCGCCGTCCGGCGCCTCGGCCGCGGGCTCGAGGCGGAGATTGTCCACGATGACACCGGCGTCGCCGGTATTGGAGAGTCGGAAGACCGCCTTGGCGGGCCATTCGCCGCGGGGCAGGTGCCGCCCGGCGGCGGAGAGGGGAATCGCGAGAGTGTCCTTGCCCGGCTGAAGATGCGCCGTCCGCTCGAACCCGCGCCTCGCCGCGGACAGGAAGACACGGACCTGCTGCCCGATGGGCTGGGTGGTGAGCGTGTCGAGGCGCACCCACTCGTTCGCTGCGCACGCCGGTCCGGGCAGCTCGACGGTGATCGTCGCGCCGGGCGGAATCTGCACGGCGGCCTCGCCGTGGGTCACGCCCTCGCCGGCGGTGATGGCCGACAGGTCAGGACCCTCGTGGGCAACTCCGGCAAGCGCCTCGAAATCCTCGACCACGACGGGCTCTGCGGCCGTCGCGTCCGGTGCGCAGGCCAGCACACCCGCGAGACAGCAGGCGATACAGGCGGCAGACGGCGCAAGGCGTCGGAGCGCAGCTTCTTTCGATGTCCGGCGAATGCGATAGTGGCTCACGCGATGCCCTTTCCGAGCATGGTCCGTCGGCGGATTCATGCTATAATCAAATCGTACCATGCTAAGGAAAAGCCTACAACGACCGTTGCCCGCTGCAGTGGCGCCGCTGGTGATCCTGCTTGTGGCGAGCGGCGCTTTCGGCCAGGGCCGGGGCAGCGTTTCGATCAAGACGCCCGGAAAACTCGCGCGCGTCGGCCAAGGGAAAATCGACCAGTTCCGCTACTACAGCTTTGGCGTCGGTTCGCTGGCTCGCTCCAGCGCGGCACCGGGCGGAAACGTGTTGCGCAGCAGTGTTGCGGGTCCGTCGAGCTTCAATATCATCCGAGCCGGCGGGGGAGCGACCGGCAGCGGGGCCTTCGGCGCTGTCGAGAGCCCCGGCCCGCTGGTCGGGAGCAGGAAGCTCTACTCCCCCGGCACGGGCGGACAGGTGAACTTCGGCGGAGGGCGGGGAGCCTTTTCCGGGATCGCGAGCGATTCGCTCGCGCCGCTGGCGTACCTGAAAACGATCGGTGCGGTTTCGGACGAATCGCTCGCCCGACCGAGCGGACCCATTACATCGTTCGTCCCTGAGCAGCCCGGCCCTTATCGCGAGCTGATGAGCGAGGCTGAGACGGCGATGCGGGAAGGGCGCTACGCCGGCGCCTTCGACAAGTACAAGCTGGTAAGCTACATCGACGACCGCGACCCGGCGGTCCTCCTAGGGCTCGCCCACACGCAGATCGCCTTCGGGCGACCCGCCTCCGCGGCGGTCTACATCGGGCGGGCGCTGCGACAGTTCCCCGAGCTGCCTCTCCTGCCGGTTCGCCCGAAGGCGTTCTTTCCGTCTTCTCGGGCGTACAGGCGCATTGCCACTGAGATGTCGACCGTTGCCCTCTCGGACCGTTCGCCGGAGGCGCAGCTCGTCGTGGCGTACCTGGAGTGGTTCCGCGAGGAGCCGGAGGCCGAGTCGGCGCGGCAGGCTCTCCGGCGGGGGCTGCAAGGGACCCGGGAGCCCGACCTGACGGAGGCGATGGAAATCTTTCTCGACGGGATCGCCGCGGCCGAAGGACCCTCTGGCGGGGCCGATACCCGCCCTGCCCCGTCGGCCACGGCGCCCGCGCCGGCGGCGGACGGCGCACACTCGCCGAAGCCGAACTGAGCACCGGGCGGAGTTGCCTCATCCCGTGCGGGATTCCGCCGAGCAGTTGAACCATCCGCCGCAATCCGCCGATGTCTAGTGCATCGGGTCGCTTACGTGACGTTGTCGGTCTTCACATGGCACGATCGCCACGGCAAAACACGACGTCATCCACGCCGCCGAAGGCACTCGCCTGGCTGGAGGATGTTCTTCTGCGCCACCGCCTGCTCGTCAACGCGGTGGTGCACACGGTCCTGTTCGCGCTCTCCCTGCTGCTGGCGTACACCGTCCGGTTCGAGGGTCCGGGCGCGCCGACCGGGGGATGGTTCACGCGGTCCTTCCTTCCCTGGCTTCCGGTGTTCGTGGTGCTCAAACTGGGCGTTTTCCACGCGTTCAAGCTCTTCCGCAGCGGGTGGGAATACGCCGGCATCCGCGACGTGGTCAGCATTCTGCTGGCGTCGTGGTGCGTGATGCTGCTGGTCTGGCTGTTCGTGTTCGTTTTCCGCGACCTGCCGACCTGGATGGGGCGGCGCCCCATCGAATACTTCAGGTTGCTGCCCTACGGGGTGATCCTGCTGGACTTCCTCGCGTCGGTCTTCCTCGTCAGCGCCGCTCGCCTCGGATACCGCATCTACCGCGAGGAATTCCGCCCGATCAGCTCCGAGGGTCTGCGCAACGTCCTGATTGTCGGCGCCGGCAACGCGGCGGAGACGATCCTTCGCGAGATCCACCGGATGCGGGTCCAGCGCTACCACGTCGTCGGGCTGGTCGACGACGACCCCGGCAAGCAGAACATCATCATCCACGGGGCCCCCGTGCTCGGGCACACCGAGGAAATCCGCGAGATCTGCGAGCGCGAGGACGTCGACGAGATCATCATCGCCATCCCCTCGGCCACGCAGAAGCAGCTCCGCCGCGTGATCGACCTGTGCAGCGGCACGAAGCTGCAGTTCCAGTCGCTGCCCGGCGTCGGGGATCTGATCGACGGGCGGGTGACCGTCT
>CAZADC010000270.1:0-3500 GCA_964483755.1 uncultured Planctomycetaceae bacterium
ACGGAGCCCGACAGCGTCTCGGAGTAGTCGGCGGAGCTCGCCGTCCCGCCGACGGTGTAGTAGACCGTCAGGTCGCCGTCGGTCGTGTCGCGGGAGACGGTGAACTGACCCGGATCCTGGGCTTCCTCGGCCGCCGCCGCGTCATTGGCGGTGAGGGTGACTTCCGGCAGATCGTTGTCGGCAATCGTTACACTGTCCTGCGACGGGGTGCCGATGTCGTAGGCCGCGTCTGCCGTGAGGGTGAGCTGCACCGTCTCGTCGTTTTCGATTTCGCTGTCGTCGACTGGCGTGACGTCAATGGTCGCGGAGCTCTGCCCGTCAAGGATGGTGACCGAGCCGGACAGCATCTCGGAGTAGTCGCCCGAACTCGCCGTGCCGCCGACGGAGTAGTAGACCGTCAGGTCGCCGTCGGTCGTGTCGCGCGAGACGGTGAACTGCCCGGCGTCGGGGCCGGCTTCCGCGGCCGCTGGATCGTTGGCGGTGAGCGTGATGACGGGCGTCGCCTGGCCGTAGGAGACGGTGACGCTGTCGAGCTCGGACGTGCAAATCACGCCGTCGGAGTGGCTGGTCAGCGCCAGCCCGGCGTACACGGTGCTCGCCATCGCAACGGTGTCGGAATCGACGAGCGTCCAGTTCTGACCGTCGGGGGACTTGTAGGCCTCGAACAGGTCCCCGGTGCGTACCAGCCGCACGTAGTACGGTGCGGTGACGCCGTCGCCCGGCGTGGTGTGGCTGGAGGTTCCGTCGGTGGTCAGGCGGCGCTGGAAGCTCGTGCCATTGCCCGGCGTGACGCACATGAACGCGTGCGTAGAGCCGGCGTCGAGCGTCTCGCGGATCATCACGCCGGACTTGGCCCAGGCGTTGGTGTTCTCGACGCTGGCGACCCGGGCGATGATCTCCCCGTCGCCGTCGAACGTCTGGTGGACATAGTGGAACTCGTCGGCGTTGTTCCAGATGTCGGCCCCGGAAGCCTGCACGGTGAACACGCCAGCGTCCTCCCAAGCGGCGCCGGCGGCGCCGACGGCGCCGATGTCCTGACTGGACCACGGCGCCGGGAGTGACGTGTCGTTGTCGGCGATCGTCGCGGACGCCTGGGTCGGCGCCTCGACGGCGTAGCCCGTCCCGTTGATCACGGTGAGCTCGACCGACTCGCCGCCTTCCGCGTCGGCATCGTCGATCGGGGTGACGACGATCGGAGCCGACGCCTGCCCGTCGGGGATGGTGACCTGCCCGGAGAGCGTCTGGTAATCCGTCCCGTTGGTGGCGGTCCCGGCGATGGTGTAGTCGACGACCAGGTCGCCGGTCGTCGATCCGGAGCGCGTGACCTCGAAGGTGGCGGTGTCCGCGCCCTCCTCGGCGGCGCTGGCGTCGGTGGCCGTGATCGAGACCCTCTGGGTGGTGTCGGGCGTGAAATCGATGCCGCCCATGATCAGCGACCCGTCGTAGTCGTCGAAGTCGTGGCAGTTGATCGCCAGGAAGATCGACTCGCCCTGGAGGAGGCTGACGCCGCCAGCGTAGAGCGAGAGCGGGTTGTTGATGTCATTGGCCTGGGTCACCTTGTGCCAGCTCGGGGAGCCGATCTTGTTCCACGTGCTGCCGTCCCAGTGGGCCATGTGGATTTCCTGGTCGCTGCTGGAGTGGTCCCGCCCGATGAGGCTGAAGTCGGCCGTCACGATGCAGTTGATCGGCGCCCGCCACTCGATGGCGACCAGCGTGCTGTTCAGCGCGTAGGGGTAGACGCCGTCGCCCGGGGTGTCCCCGCCCAGCGTGGACGCGTAGCCGTTGACGTTGACCTGCCCGTTGCGGACGGCGAGGCGTCCGTCGACCCAGCCGATCGGGCTGCGGTCGCCCTCGGTGAGGAGGATGAAGTTGTTGGGATTGGCGGAGAAGCCGCTGCCCTTGTTCCCGCCGTTCCAGCCGCCCTTGTGGTACCACCAGTTGTCGGCCCCGATCTGGGTATTGCCCGTGCCGTCGACCTCCGGCTTGTTGGCGACGATGCCCTCGGCGATGTCGAAGACCTGGGCCGCCCAGTCGTTTTCGGCGATGGAGACCAGGGCGTTGTCGGGTGCGGCGACTCCGTAGGCGGCGTCGACGTCGAGTGCGACGGTGACCGTCTCGGCGCCCTCGTTGGCCTCGGCGTCGTCGACCGGGGCGACGGTCAGGTCCACGGTCTCCTGCCCGTCGGGGATGACGACACTGCCGGTGAAGTCGCCCTGGTTGTAATCGGTCGACCCCGCCGTGCCGCCCAGCGTGTAGTACACGGTCAGGTCGCCCTGTGTGAGCAGGCCCTCGCCGCTGCGGCGGAAGCGGAACGTGCCCGGGTCCTGCGCCTCTTCGGCGGCTTCGCTGTCGGGGGCGGCGACCGTCACCTGCGGCAGGTCGTCGCTGAGGATCGTGACGGTCCCGGCGTTCGGCGAGCCGATGGTGTAGTCCTCGTCGGCGAGGATGGTCAGCTGGACCGTCTCGTCGTTCTCGATGAGGATGTCGTCGTTGGGGGTGATGTCGAGCGTGAGGCTGTTCTGCCCGTCGTTGAAGACGACGTACCCGGTGAGGGTCTCGTCGTAGTCGGCGTCGATGGCCGTCCCGGCGAGGCTGTACCACACGCGGAGGTCGCCGGTGGTGTTGTCGCGGGTGAAGGTAAAGGTCCCGGCGTCGGGTCCGGCCTCGCCGGCGTCGGCGTCGGTGGCGTCGAGCGTGACCGTGGCGTGGGTCGGTTCGGGTCCGGACGTGCCGGTCACCGTGAGGTCCACGGTGGTCCGCAGCAGCTCGCCGCCGACGTCGATGGTGACCACGCCGGTGTAGACGCCGGGGTCGAGGTACTGCTTGGCCGCGGCGGTCAGCGTGATGCTCTCGACGCCGGCCTCGTCGGCGATCGTCCCGCTGGTCGCCGAGGCGGTCAGCCAGTCGACGTTGTCGGTGAGCGTCCAGTTGAGCGAGCCCGTCCCGGCGTTCCAAAGACGGAGCGTGATCTGGTCGGAGAGCCCGGAATCTGCGGCCGCCTCGAGGAACCGGTCAGGCGCCTCGATCACCGCGCCGGGCGTCGTGCCGGCGTAGGTCGTCTCGAAGCCGGTCCAGGTGTTCTGGCGCAGCGAGGGCGTCTGGTCGGCGTCGAATTCGATGCCCTTCGAGCCGGAGTAGGTCGCCGTGCCCAGGGAGGCGTCGTTCTTGTAGTAGACGGAGTTCTGGACCGAACCGCCGGCGTCGATGCCGACGGGCACGTTGGTGAAGATGTTGTCGTCGAAGACGGTGAGGTTCGTAACGTCGACCGGGCTGGTCCCGCCGCCGTTGCGGACGCCGGCGGTGATGGCGCCGTCGACGGTGTTGTTGCGGAACACGTTGCCCAGCAGGGCGCTGCCGGGATCGTTGTCGGTGATCGTGTTGGCCGTGGTGTTGATGCCCGTGCGCACGGCGGTCATGCTGTTGTCGGCGTAGTAGTTCCAGTAGCACGGCTGGACGCCGGTCGGATCGCCGTTGGCGTTGCCGTGGACGCTGATGCCGGT
>CAZADC010000270.1:3510-5517 GCA_964483755.1 uncultured Planctomycetaceae bacterium
TGCGCAGGTCCGTCATCGTGTTGCCGGTGGCGACGACGTTGAGGCACCCGCCGTAGGGCTCGATGCCGGTCGAGGCGTTGTGGGTCTCGCGCTGGACCGCCTCGACCTTGCCGTCGAGGGTGTTGTTGTAGATGGCGACGTTGGCCAGCACGCTGCCGATGGTGACCATGCTGGTCTCGTCGGGGATCACGTTGAAGGGCCGGTCGACCGTGACGGTCTCGGTCCCGTCGTCAAAGGCGACTATCTCCCGGAACTGCCCTACGCCCTTTCCGTCGGTGATGGTCAGCCACTCGCCCGTGAGGTTCCAGACGTTGTCGAAGGTGACCGTGTTGGCCGTGGCGGAGACGGCGTAGTCGTGGAACCGGTGGTTGTTGCCCTCGAACATGAGCTGCTCGCCGGTGTTCTGCTCGCCGCAGTTCTCCCGGACGGCCATATCAATGGTCTGATTGTCCCCGATGTACAGGTTCTTGCCGGAGTGCCAGATGCCGTTGCCGGTGATCCATCGCCCCTGCCCCCACCCGTCGCCGGAGTACGGGTCGGAGTTGTCCAGGTCGCGGCAGGTGGAGTTCTGGACGCTGATGTCGTCGCCGCCCCACGTGAACAGTTGCGACGCAGCGTCGTTGGTCGCGTAGAAGTCGACGCTGTCGAAGAACACCTGCGACGCCGTGCCCAGAAAGGAGCTCTTGCCGATGACGTCGCACCCGGTCATGTAGAAGCCCGAGGTGCCGTCCACGTCGAAGGGGTTGTGCCCCTGGGCGTCGATCCGCACGTTGGTGTAATGCTGGTTGTGGGCCCCCCGCCGGCGGATGACGTATCCGTACGAGCCGCTGAAGTCCGCGCCGGGCTGGATCGTCAGGTCGGCGACCTCGTTGTTGCCGCCGCCGACGAACATCCAGTCGGTGGACCAGCCCGGCATGGTGGTGATGGTGGACAGGTCCATCCCGTCGCCGGTCCAGCGCTGCTTCTGGTTGATGGAAATCTTCTGTCGGATGGCGTAGGTCCCGGCCGGGAAGTACACCGTGTTCCAGTCGCCGGCGTTCTTGGCCGCCGTGTAGGCCGAGACGATCGCCGCGCGATCGTCGGTCACGCCGTCGCCGACCGCGCCGTAGCTGGTCACGTCGTAGGTGTTCGCCGTCCAGGGCATCCCGTCGTCGACGGTCAGCGTGCCGGCCTCGCTCCAGCCGTACTCCCCGCCGTGCCCGTTGTGGATCCAGATCTCGTAATCGCCGTTGCTCAGCCCGGCGGGGACGGTGAAGTCCACCTTGTAGGGATTGACCGCCGTCGGCGTCACCCACTGCCCCGAGCCCCCGGACGGCTGGATGTACACCCACGAGGTGCTCGTCCCGCCGTCGTGGGAGAGGTTGCGCCCGTAGATCGAGACGGTGTCGCCGTTGGTGGCGACGTCGGGACCGACCCACCAGGCCTCGGTGGCGTTGACGATCGCCGGATACCCGTACCCGTCGTCGTTGCCCGGCCAGATGAAGTACGCCGAGTTGTCCGGCAGGGAGGAGTCGAGGACGATCGACGCGCGGTCCCCGTCCAGCCGGAGAATCTCCGAGTCGACCACGACGTCGTCGCTGGTGGTCGTCTGCCCGTAGGCGGTGAAGCGGGTGTCCCGCCCGGCGTTGTCGAACCGGAGAGACGTGAACTGATCGCCCGTGACCGCCAGCACGTCGTCGGGCGCGCCCGTCCGGGTCCACTCGCCCATCGCCGGCGCGTCGGCCGACGGGGTCTGGGTGTCCACCGGCGGCGAGAAGTCGTCCATCGCCACCGGCAGCGTCGGGTCGTCCGCCGGTTCGCTCCACCCCTGGAGGTCGGGATACGTCGTCGACAGCAGCAGCCTCGGCTCCAGGCTCTCGAGCAGCGGAAGAGGCGTGGGGCCCTCGCGTCTGAATCCGAACATGACCGGCTCCTTTCAGCGACGGGACCGCGGACGGGACGGAACCCGCAACGAGATCTGTTGTCGCCGGCCGCCTCGCCCGGCCGGAACCGCTTCCGGCGCGCAGA
>CAZADC010000271.1:0-5503 GCA_964483755.1 uncultured Planctomycetaceae bacterium
TTCCGCCGTCACGCAATCGGCCAGATCCAGGTCCGCCTCCACCACGTGACTGTAGAATGCCTGGGCCAGCCGCGCCGCCTCCGGCGTATCGCCACCGACGACGCGGTTCATCCTCGCCAGGTTGTTCAAGAGCAGCCCCGGCATCACCCGCTCCGGGCAATGGACCAGGTAGAAATCCTCCCCACTTCTTCGTTTGGCCTGATGATGAGCCCGATCCCGTCCAGCCAGCGTCGGGCGGACCAGTCGCTCGATCGTGCCCGGCGGGGAGGCGTGCGGGCGATTGGGTTTCTTCGAGCCGTGTCAGCCGGATCTGTATGGTGGCACAGTCTTTCAGGCTGTGCTGAACAGGCTCAAAGCCTGTTCCACCCGCACGCTGAACAGGTTCATAGCCTGTTCCACCCGCACGGTCTCAAGCAATCCCGTTCAGACGGCCGGGGCGAACACGTGCATCGTGCCGTCGACGGTGAGGGTCAGATACGTCACGCCGTCGTCGCCGATCCGCACGGCTGCGGGGGAAACCTCCGACCGCATGTGGTCGCCCCAGACGTCCCGCAGGGCAGGCAGCTCCCGGACGCGGCGTCCGCAGCCGTCGTAGAGCGCCTCGGCGCGGGCGGAGGTGTCGGTCCAGATGAGCTGTGCGTCGGCGCCCGGCCAGTCGACGAACTGCGCGCCCTGCCCGACGTAGTCCGGCTGGATGGTCCACAGGCGTTCGCCGCGTCCGGACAGGAGCGTCTGAATGCCCATGTTGCCCCATCGCGTGACGGCGAGCACCTGCATGCCGGGCAGGTCGGTCCGCGCCCGTCCGATCGCGCGTCCCTGGGCGTGTCCGATCGGGTGGCGGGCGCGGGTGCGTCCGGTCAGCGCGTCGACGACGTAGACGCCCGCGCTGCCGGCAACGAGAAAGGCGACGGGGTCCTCGGACTCGACGCCCGCGAAGTTGCCGATCGCCACCGCGTCGTAGTGCTGGGCGCCGGAGATGGCGAGCACCTCCTCGTCGCGGTCGTGGACCCACAGCACGTTGCCGTCGGCGTCGAGCAGCGTGCCGCCGGCGAGCAGCTCGTCGCGCCCGTCGCCGTCGACGTCGAAGAACGTCACGGCGTAGTGGTGCCCGTACCACGCGCCGGGCAGCTCGTACTCCCACAGCAGGTTCATCGCGGCGTCGTAGGCCCACAGGTTCACGCCCCCGCCGCCCTTGTCCTTGCGCCACTCGCGGATGATGAAGTCCGTCCCGTCGTCGGAGCTCATGCGTCCCGTGCCGTCGGAGAAGTCGAAGTTCCGCAGGGGTCCGCGGGCCTCCGGGAGCTTCGCTCGGGCCAGGATCTCGCCCGTCCGTCCGGAGAGAATGACCATCTCGTCGGAGACGATGCGGTCCATCGGCCCGCCGGTGACGTTGACGCTGCGTTCCACCTGCCGCTCGCCGGTGAAGGCGTAGATCAGCCGTCCGTGCTCGCCGTGCACCGAAGAGAGCTCGATGTTCCGGACGGGCAGGTCGGCCCGCCACAGCTCCTGCCCCTCGGCCGTGGCGGCCAGCAGGCCCGTCTCGCCGGATACCAGCATGTCGTGCCGGTCGGGCTCGGCGAAGTCGGCGAAGTTCGGCCGCCCGCCCAGCTCCGCCAGGTCGAAGCGGCGCACCTCGACGGCGTCGGGGACGTCCGGGCCGGGGGCGACGGCCGACCCGGCCGCGACGAGCCAGCGGCGGTCCATCTCCCGCTCGTCCGGGGTCTGGCATATCGTCAGCGACGCCAGGCGCGATTCCTCGAGCGAGCGGAAGCCCGCCTTGCCGGCGCGATACGTCGCGTCAGTGACCTGGAATTGCACATCGCACTCCGGGCACCGGCAGACGATCCCGTCGCCGTCGAGCTGCACGTCCAGCGTGACGTACCCGTCGGGCAGGTCGACATCGCGGGCGGCGAGCTCGGTCCACTCCTCGTCGCGGCGGCGGTAGAGCACCAGCCGTCGGCGCCCCTCGACGCCGAACTGGTAGTACCATCGCGACGTCTCCATGCGGAAGACGACGCCCGCCAGCGCCTCGAGCCGATCATCGCTGTCGGGGCGGGGCTTCGACGTCTCCCCGACGCATCGCACCTCGGCCGAGATGCGCCCGTTCCGCAGCGGCGGCAGTTTCGCGACCAGGGCGCGTTCGCGTCCCCAGTCCTGCGACTCGCAGAACTGCAGCACCCGCCGGCGGTCGTCGTCGATGACCTTCAGCAGCGACGGCAGGCGGAACCCGCCCCACGGCGCGAGGGGGGTCTCCCAACCGGAGAAGAAGGCGACGTCGGCTTCGCTCGGCGGAGAAAGGGGCGCGAGCACCTCCCCGATCGGGCATTCGGTGACATTCAGCTCAGCGACAATGTTCCTCTTCGGGGCCTCTCGGTCGATCATGATCTGGAACGTCCTTACGTTGTTTTCGAGATTCCGGATCCGGAGTGATGTGCGGCGGCGTCCGTTCAGTCGTGCTCGTCTCGTGTCTCGCGGGGATGGTCGCCGGCTTCGTCGGGCGGCCGATCGCCGCCGCCCAGCCAGCCTTTGCGGCGGAAGTACCAGAGCATGCCGCCGGCGACGACGGCGAAGACGGCGAGCACGGCGGGGTATCCGTACCGCCAGCCGAGCTCGGGCATGTTCCAGGGCGACGCGTCGGGGTCGAAGTTCATCCCGTAGACCCCGGCGATGAAGCTCAGCGGGATGAAGATCGTGGCGATGATCGTCAGGACCTTCATCACCTCGTTCATGCGGTTGGAGACGCCGGACATGTAGACGTCCATCAGCCCGGACGCCAGCTCGCGGTCGGTCTCGAGCATGTCGATGATCTGCGTGACGTGGTCGTAGCAGTCGCGGAAGTAGACGCGCGTCTCGTCGCTGATCTGCGGGATGGGGTCGCGGACGAGCGAGGAGAACATCTCCCGCAGCGGCCAGATCGCGCGGCGGAGGCTCATCAGCTCGCGCTTCGCGCGGTGAATCTTCCCGACGACGTCGCGGACCGGATGTCGGATGACCTCCGCTTCCAGTCGCTCCAGCCGCTCGCCGTAGTCCTCCAGCACGGGGAAGTATCCGTCGACGACGGCGTCGAGCAGGGCGTAGGCGAGGTAGTCCGCCTTCGCGCGGCGGATGCGCCCGGCGCCCTTGCGGATACGCTCGCGGACCGGGTCCAGGCAGTCCCCGCGGCGCTGCTGGAACGTCACCACGAACCCGTCGCCGAGAAAGACGCTGAGCTGCTCGAGCTGGAGCCCTTCGCGGAGGTAGCTCATCCGCATGACCATGAAGCACCGCCCGTCGTACTGCTCGACCTTCGCCCGCTGCGATACGCTCGTGACGTCCTCCATCGCCAGACGGTGCAGCCGGAAGATCTCGGCAAGCTTGAGAAGGACGCTCTCGTCGCCGAGCCCGTCCACGTTGATCCACACGACCGGCCATTGCTCCAGCAGATCGGGCAGGTCCTCCGGCGATGCCAGCTCCTGCTCGACGTAGTCGTCCGGGCCGTAGGCGAGAACGCTGATGCGCGGCGGCGGGGCGTCCGGGTCGATGCGGATCGTGCCCGGCGGCGCGTTGATCGATCGGCGGCTCTTGCGCGGGGACGGCTGTTCGCTCATGACGTGCTCCTGTCGGGCGACAGTGTAGATGCCGGCGCGCCGGCCCGCAACGTCCCGTCTCTCAAAGCCTTTCGCCGACGCCTGGCGACCGGTATCATCATCGCCCGTCGAGCCGGACCACGTATCTGTCGCCGCACGGTCGGGAGTTCGTTTTGACGTTGCGCGCCGTCATCCTCGGGTTGCTGGTCTCGGCGTTCATCGCCGCCGTCGGGTACGTCAACGACAGCGTGCTGAACCTCAACTACCTGGTCGGCAATCACTTCCCGACCAGCGTGTTCGGCATGCTCGTGATCGTGCTGCTGGCGATCAACCCCGCGCTGGGGGCGCTGAAGACGAGCTGGCGCCTCCGCCCGCCCGAGCTCGCGGTCGTCGTCGCGCTGACGCTCGTGGCCTGCAGCGTGCCGGGCAGTTCCACGATGCGGCTCTACACGCCGTCGCTGGCGATGCCGGTCCAGTTCAACCGCATCAGCCCCGGCTGGCAGAAGAATGACGTGCTCGACCAGGTCCCCGACGCCATGCTCCCCGGCGGCGGCGAATACTCCCAGCGGCTGATGGACGGATACCTCCGCGGTCTCGGCGAGCCCGGACAGCCGATCGGCGTCGACCGCGTGCCGTGGGACCTCTGGGCGGGGCCCAACTCAATCTGGCCGCCCATTCTCGTGCTGGTCGGCGTGGCCGTCATCTGCATGAGCCTGATCGTCCATCGCCAGTGGAGCCGTCACGAGCGCCTGCGCTACCCCATCGCCACGTTCGCCGATTCGCTGCTGTCGGGCGAATCGTCCCGCGGTCTGGCGGACATCTTCCGCTCGCGGACGTTCTGGATCGCGGCCGCCATCGTGATCTTCATCCGGCTGGTCAACGGCATCCACGCCTGGCACCCCGAGAGCATCCAGATTCCGCTCCAGTTCGACTTTACGCCCGTCCGCGACAAGTTCCCGTTCCTCACCCGCGTGTGGCACGGGTTCGTCCTCCTGCACCCGCAGTACTTTCCGATGGTGGTCGGCTTCGCCTACTTCCTGGCGTCGGAGGTGAGCTTCTCGCTCGGGATATCGACGCTCGGCATCGCTGTCGTCGGCGGCGTGCTGTGGACCACCGGCGTGGACCTGGCGGAGAACAACGTCACCGGCGGAGTGCTGCTCTGGCAGCGGTTCGGCAGCTATCTCGGGCTCGCACTGATCCTCGTCTACGTCGGGCGGCGATACTACTCGCGCGTGCTGGTGCGCGCCGTGACGTTCGTCCGCGGCAGGTCGGCGGAAGGATACGCCGCGTGGGCGATGCGCGGGCTGATCATATCGACGGCCGCCCTGGTGGTCCTGTTCATGGCGCTGGGGCTCAACGGGCTCGTCGCCGCCCTGACCGTGGGGCTGATTCTCCTGCTGTTTCTGGTGATGTCGCGCATCAGCGCCGAGTCGGGGCTGATCTTCATCCAGCCGTGGTGGCACCCGGTAGCGGTCCTGCTCGGCCTGTTCGGCGCGTCGGCGCTGGGCTCGTCGGCCGTGGCGGTGGCGGGGCTGATCGGCGTGCTGACGGTCTACGACCCGCGCGAGTGCCTCATGCCGTTCGTGGTCAACGGGCTGCGAATATGCGATACGCAGGGCGTCAGCGTCGCCCGCGTCGGGCGATGGGCGCCGTTCGTGTTCGCCGGGGCGCTGGCGATCGCCGTTCCGGTGGTCCTGTGGGCGAACTACAACTGGGGCGCGCCGGACCACGACGAGTTCGCCGTGGGCAGCACGCCGCGCGTCGTCTTCGACGGGGTGGACCGCATCACCACCCGCCTGCGGCTGGACGGCGAGCTGGCCGGCTCGCGCGACCTGTCGTCCGGCGGCACGATCGCCCGCATGGATCCTGACGGACGGTTCCTCTGGTCGGCGGGGGCGGGCCTGGCGGCGGTGCTGATCCTGACCGCGCTGCGCCTG